>JANNAO010000532.1:0-14817 GCA_031384405.1 Verrucomicrobiota bacterium
AGTGCGCGTTTCATTGGTCACCTTTCTTTCCAAGGCGGGCTTCGGCTTGTTGTCGAATCCACTCCAAAGCCGGTCTCGTCAGCGAAGCGGGTAATTGCCGGAAGCTCAAATAATCATCTGGAATCTGCGCGTCGGGCAAAAAGAAGCGCAACGCCAAGCCGCTTTGACTGAATGATGAGTTTTTTTCACCCCAAGAAAGGGACGCAACTGGTTCGCCCGCCATATCCTGAATCCATACCGCCAACTCCTGACCTTTTTCCCCGGCGTCCAAGCTAAGAATGCGGCGCAGCGTATCTGTGCCGTAAGATTTCAATTGTTCCTCCACCAGCGGCCAGCGTTCGTCACCGAGCACGACTTTCAACGCCGTCTGCAATTCTTCCGAGTGCTGGTTCACTTCATCGCCCAGCGCGGGAAGCGCAAAGACTTTGCTCGCCAACACGTCCTTACGGCGAACGGCAAATATCGAACTATTTGTTTCGTAAGTTTTCGTTTCCATCAAGTTGTCCATCGCGGCGAAATGCTTTTGCAACGCGGCCTCCGCCTTCTCGCGTTCTTTCGGCGTCAAACCCAGTAGTTCGCGCGCTTCCTGTTTAATCACGCCCGGCTGTGTGACCGGATGGTGAACATCCAGTTGACCAAGCATCTTCTTGGGAATCCGCACGAACGGCGAATCCTCCGGCCACTGATAGTCCGCCGCCAGCAGTTGCTCGCGCGTCCGCTTTTTCCACGCCTCGAACTTCTGCGCGGTCTCGGAACTCCGCGCGGCGGCATCGCGGGCTTCGGCGAGCGATTCATCCAGTCGCGTGGCGGATTCGGTTAATCGTTGAATCTCGGTTTGCACCACGCTGAATTCATTTTGCGCCGCAGCGAACTGGGTTTTGGATTGAGAGAGAGCGTCCTGCGCTTCGCGTTGTTCGCTGATCTGCCAGGCCACCGGCCCGGCGGCAATGACCGCGCAGACCACCGCCGTTTGCAGCTTCGACAAACTTGCAACTCTCGCCACCAACGCGCCCAACCCCACTAGTGCCGGCGGCGCAACCTGCAATGCCGCATTCGCCACGATTGAAACCGTGGCAGCCGACGCGCTTGACGCCGTGTGCTGCAAGGCTGCTGCTGTCGCGGCCACCGTCGCCGACTTGAAGCCGCGTCGCTTGAAGAAGTCGGAGAGTTTTTCCAACGCGGTCTGCACGCGCTTCTGCGCGGTGTCATCGCTCACACCCATCGCCGCGCCGACATCGCGGAGTGACTGGCTTTCGTAGAAGCGAAGCAGGAGTGCCTCGCGATCATTCTCGCGCAACGAGAGAAGCGCTTCGTCCAACAGCGGCACGAGCGCGCTGAAGGCGGGTTGTTCATCGGGTGTTTTCATGGTCGTGCCCAGTTCAGCGGCGGTTTCTTCACGGCGACGGCGGCGGAGTTCGCCCCGTTGCCAGGATTGAGATTCGAGCAGCGTGGTCTTGTGAAGCCACGCGGGGAGAGAATCATCCGGCGCAAACCGCCACGCCTTGCGCGCGAGCGCGCCGAAGACGTTTTGGGAAATCTCCTCCGCGCCACCCGCGTCGCCGACCTTGCGCATGGCCGTGCCGAACACGAGGTCAATGTGACGCCGGACGATTTCGCGGAAGGCGGATTGGTCTCCCGCCCGTGCGAACTGTTGCAACCACTCGAAATCAGACTGCCGTTCGTTCATTTCATCCATAGGCTGCCGCTGGCGGACGGAATCCGAAATGAATTTTTGTGCGAAGTGAACAGACTCCGCCCGGAAAGGGGTCCGAAAGGGGTCGGGTCTTGGTATTGTTCACTCGCTGCGTTTCCGAGCGCCAGCGGCGCGACATATTTGTAGAAACCCACGTCAACCCAAACAGCAGCTCCGTCGGAGCGACATCTTCCCATCGCACCAACCGATGATGCCGCTCCTACGGAGCTTGGTTGGTTTGGTGATGGCGAAACTATAACTATGTCAGCCCTGACGGGCTTTACTCCGCGCCTTGGTATCTTTGCGTCTCCCGCTCGCGATTTATCGGAGTTGCGTTGAATTCCAACTGCATTAAACGCGTCTGTATTTTCGTTTTGAACCCGTGGCGCGATTCGCTATCGTGCCTTGAAAGTGAATCCAGTTATGAAATTGATCTCTACACACGCTGTTCTTTGCGCCGCCGCCGCAATTTCGCTGCTCGCCGCAAACATCACCTTCGCCGCAGACTCTGAAGCACTCGTCCTGTCTCTGCCCGCGCCCACGTTGAAAGGTACGCCGGAACAATTGCCCACTGGCCCCGGCATCGAAGCTAACTCAGATAAAGCCCCCGCCGCGTTGCAGATCGCCAAGGGCGCGAAGAATGTCGCGCTCGACAAGCCCGTGAAGACCAGCGTGAATCCGTTCACTGGCGAACCCAGCCAGCTCACCGACGGGAAAAAGGAAGCGTTCGATTACGACACCGTGGAGATGAAGAAAGGTTCGCAATGGGTTCAAGTTGATCTCGGCGAAGCGTTCAACATCCAGGCCATCGCCATCTGGCACGATCATCGTTACATCCAAGTGATGCACGACGTAATCGTGCAGGTATCGAACGATCCACAGTTCACGAACAACGTGACGACGTTGTTCAACAACGACACGGACAATTCGTCCGGTCTCGGCGTGGGCACGGATCGCGAATACTTCGAGCGGCACTTCGGTCGCGTGTTCGACGGCAAGAATACGAAAGCCCGCTACGTGCGCGGCTATACCAAAGGCAGCCACTTGAGCGCGCTGAATTGCTGGCAGGAGATTGAAGTGTACGCGCTGCCCGATGCGCCCAAACCCAAAGCGGCCATTTCGACGCCGACAACTCCTGCGACACCCACGCTCACTGAATTACAACCTCCCGCCGAATCGCCCACTGCGCCGCCCGTCGTCGCTTCGACATCTGTGGATTCCCAACAAGCAGCGCAGACAAGTATTCAAACAACAGCGGCGCAAACCGCGCCCGCGCCCGAAAGTATTTCTTCAACATCGGTTCAATCCGCCGCTCAGGTTGCTGGAACGGTTGCCTCAACTGATAGACCTAGCTGGCTCAGGCTGGGTGTTTGGGCTGGACTGACGTTGTTGATCACCGCGCTCGTGATCGTCTATGCGACGCGCCACTCGCACGCCGCACCGCTTGCCAAGGCTAAATGAATTGTCGGACCGCATCTGCATGTCTGAAAATCCGTCGAACCCCAATGACAAGCCGAACAAAAGCTTCGTCGCACGTGAGTCTGCTGCTCGCGCCGCTCGCGCTGAGACAACGGCAATGGGTTTGATGGGAGCAGGCGCGTTGCTTTTGTTGATTGGGACAGTGCTTGCGCTTCTAAGTGGCAGGGGTTGGTTTTGCTTGGTGCTTGGCGGAGTTTTGTTCGTCTCAGGCTGCATCGAAAACGTCCGCGCCGAAGTTCTTCACGTCCGCGCGAAACTTGAGAAGGACTAAAACTCGTGCGTGCTTTGTTGCCAACTGCTGCGCTGCTGCTGGCAATCGCCGGAGCGGTTTTCCTCCGCACACACGATCTCGGCAATCGCCCGCTTCACAACGACGAAGCCGTCAACGCCACCAAACTCGCCGCGCTCTGGGACAAGGGTGAATACAAATACGATCCGCACGAGTATCACGGCCCGACGCTGCATTACTTCTCGCTGCCGGTTCTCAAACTTAGTTCCGCACTCACGCCGGATGGTAGGGCGAGCGTCCCCGCGAGCCAGTCCCAACGGCTCGTCAGCAGCCTCGCCCCACCTAATTCAGGCGACGCGCAACTCCGCATCGTCACCGTCGCATTCGGCGTTGGATTGATTCTTCTTCTGCTCCTGCTCAAAGACGGACTCGGTCAAAGCGCAACTGTTTGGGCATCTCTCTTTCTCGCCGTGTCACCCGCGATGGTTTTTTACAGCCGCTATTTCATCCACGAGATGTTGCTGATCTTCTTCACGCTGCTGACGCTCGCGGCAGGTTGGCACTATTCGCGTTCGCGTAAATTGATTTGGGCAACACTCGCTGGCGCAGGCGTGGGACTGATGTCTGCCACGAAGGAAACTTTCGTGCTAACGCTTGCTGCGATCATTGCCGCCTTGTTAGCCGAGCGACTGTGGAATCGCCAACAACAATCCATCGCTCCGCAAACAAACAAAACCAAGCTGGCGATTCGCCCCCTGCACATCGCTGCCGCACTGACCGCCGGCGGCGTGGTGTGGCTGCTGTTTTTCACCTCGTTCTTCACCAACTCAGCCGGCCCTTCTGATTCAATCGCAACCTATCTCCCGTGGCTCACCCGCGCGGGCGGCGCGTCGCCACACATCCATCCGTGGAACTTTTACTTCGAGCGATTGCTCTGGTTTCATCCCGCAAAAAGTCCGGTGTGGACGGAGTTGACCATCTTCCTACTCGCCATCATCGGCGCGATAGCCGGATTCGCCGGCAATCGCGAGCGCGTAACGCATCCGGGCCTGACGCGATTTCTCACGTTCTACACCGTCGCGCTCACCGGCCTCTACACGCTCATCTCCTACAAGACACCGTGGTGTGCGTTGAACTTCTGGCTCGGTTTTATCCTGCTCGCAGGCATCGGTGCGACGGCGTTGGTGAAATCGTTTCACAACAAACTCACCCGCGCGCTGCTCATCGGCTTGATCGGCGTGGGCATTTTGCATCTCACTTCGCAAGCATGGCTCTTGTCGCACAAGTTCGCCGCCGACCTTCGCAATCCCCACGTTTATGCCCAGACCTCGCCGCACGAACGTGAACTCGTCGAACGCGTGAAAGCCATCGCACTCGTAGCACCTGAAGGTTTCAACACGACCGTGAAAGTCATTTCGCCTGAAAGCTACTGGCCGCTACCGTGGTCGTTGCGAGATTTCAAACGCGTGGGTTGGTTTGAACAAACGCCAGCAGACGCATTCGCGCCCATCGTTCTCGTCTCCGCCAAGCTCAACGCCGCGCTTGACGACAAATCCAGCAAGGCGTGGATCATGACCGGCTACTACGAACTGCGACCGAACGTGTTTCTCGAACTCTACGTTGAGCGCGGGCTGTGGGAAAAGTTCGTCGCCACAATGCCGCGAGATGTGGAGTGAGTTTTTCAGCCACAAAAAGATGTTCTCTGGGTTTCAAATGGTTTTTTCATAAAACTTGTTCACACCGTTTTGACCTAGGGTTTGGTTAGGATTTGAATGACCCACGAACCGTGTTTCTGCTGGTTGCGTGCGTGCAACTCACCGTCGTACGTCGTGCGGTCCTGCCACATCTTCCAGAGTACTTCCAGCCAGCGATGCCCCAGGCAGCGCAGCGCGCAGGCATGACTTTTGCCTTTTTCCCGCTGGGCTTTGTAATACGCCTGTGCCCATCCACACATCGCACGACTGCAATCGGCCCACAGATGCACCGCGTGTCGCAGATGCACATTGCAACTCCGCCGCATCTTCACCCGGAACATTTGTCCGCTCTGGAAACTCACCGGGGCTGTGCCCGCCAGACATTGCAAGGCTTGGGGCGTGTCGAACCGATGCCGATCCGCGCCCAACTCGCTCATCAATCGCGGGGACAGTTTGCTCCTGGCTCCGGGCAGCGAGCCGAACAGATCGTGGTCGGGATGTTTGACGAACAGGGCTTCGATGGCTTGCCGGTAATCGTCCAGTTGTCGGGCCAGCGTCAGGAGCATCTTGGCCAGGCTCACCGCCAACCGGCTTTTGGCCCGCGTCACCGGTTCACTGCGTTTCCAGTCTGCTGCGCTGGCAAAGATCGCCAGTCGTTTCTCGACCGTTCCGGGTCGCCATAGTTTATGCGTGTGCAGGAACTTTTCCCATGTCCGCTTCCCAGCTTGGGCTAGTTCCGTTGGCGTCGGAAACTGCACGATCAAGTTCCACGCCGCAGGCAGCGTCCAGTCGTCAAAGGCCTGCAATGCCGGGTCGTAATACTCGCGTAGCGCGGCGCGGAGTTGGTTGACGAGCGCGGTGCGTTGCTCGATCAAGGCCACCTCGTCCCGGCACATCAAGCGTAGTTCCTGGATCAGGGGGTCTTCTGGGGACAGTGCCCGCCAGTCCCGGCCATCCATCCGCAGCGCGTCGGCCATCGCCCAGGCATCGAGTTGATCGTTCTTCACGCCGCCGGGTGACTTGCGTTCGCGGTAGCGTGCCGCTGACTTGGGTTGCACGGGGAACACCGTGCCTTTGCTTTGCAACAGTTCTTCCACTGCGGTGCCGCTGCTGGTTTCCAGTGCCACACCCCAAGCGGGATAGGCGGCCATTTTTTGGCGGAATTCTGACCAGCCCGCCGCGCTGTGTTCAATACGAAACTCAGCCGTGACCTTGCCTTGGGCATCCACGACAGCCACGTCGTGATGATCTCCGGCCCAATCGAGGCCGGCGAAGTGTGTGAGTTCATTCCATGGTTTCATGTGTTGTCCTTTGGTTGCGGCAGACGTCTCGCCGCGTGCCGGGGACTGCCTCGACCTGATACGATGACCCTCGTGGGGTGTGGTTCTCTCAGAGGTTAGCCCGGACGCACCCGCCGCCACCGGTGATCTTTTTGAGACCCTTGTGAGGGTTGGCACAAAACGACCGTGAAGCGTCGGGGCAAAACTGCGACTGCCAGACACACCTTGGCTCGCCGCCAAGTTGTTCACAAGGGCACTGCTCTCCCGCTTTTGGGGGCGTCGCTCCGTGCCCTTGTGAACAACATTGGAAAGGGTATCAGGCACAAGAAGCACAAAAGCTGGAAGCCCAGATCGCAGCGAAATTGATTCCGACTAAACCTCTCAAAACGCCAGACCAATGGTTTGATGTCCGCGCCTTTTTCCCCTTTGTGCCTCCTGTGCCTTTTCGTGGCAAAAGAATTCTTCCTCAAACCTCATACCTTGCACGCGACGCCGCAGCGGGCCGATGATTGATGGGTGGCTTGCGCTGTCAGGCAACGCGACCTATGCTTCCCGCGCCGTGAAACAACCATTCATCAACGTCGAAGAAAAAATTGACCGCTTCGTCGGACGACGCACAGGGACGGCGGACAGTTGGCAGGCCGGAATGCAGTTGCAGTCACTGGGGGCGGAACTGCACAAAACTTTCAAACATCGGTGGATGCCCAAGGGAGTTTATCGCTTCAAAACCCACGAGGAGGCCGACGCATGGATGACCAAAATGCTGGCGCGGAGCAATCTGACAATAACCTGATCAGCAGGCCGCCGGTTCAGGCGGACCTCTCGAAACTCTGCCGCGAATTAAACCAGCGCGGCGCGAAGTATGTCGTCGTGGGAGGTTTGGCAATCATCTCCGCCGGAATGTCCCGCATGACAACCGATGTGGACTTGATGGTTGCCGCAGATCTGGAAAACGAAGCGAAAGTTTATGCGGCACTCGCCACCCTGCCGGACAAGGCGGTCTTGGAACTTCAGCCCGGTGAACTTCAACAATACAACGTCATCCGCGTGGGCGATGAAATCCTCGTGGACCTGATGCGTTCGGCGGGCGGGATTGATTACGCCGAAGCATCAAAGCACGTCGTGATCCGTGAAGTGGATGGCGTGCCGATCCCCTTTGCGTCGCCGCGATTGTTGTGGCGGATGAAAGTGGTGACGCATCGCGAGAAGGATGCGGGCGATCTTGTATTTCTCCGGCATTGGTTTGCCGAACGCGGCGAAACTCCCCCGCAGGTGTAGCCTGTCTTGATTACCGCGCTGCCGAGAGCGGAGGAGTAATTACCGTGCATGTTCCAATTGCCGCTTGTGTTTTGTTGATCTGGTAGTGCGCGTCACTCCGTGCGCGCCGACGTGGTAAATCAGGACGCGCTCGTTTCAAGCGCGGCAGGCAAAGGACTGCCCGCCCTACCAAATCTCGGTCACGACTTCCTTGCTGGACAGGCGCGAAAGCCCGCGATAGCGTCGGCTGTAGTGCGGGCGATGGAATTCACCCAAGTGTGGAACAAACTGGAAGGCGGAGCGAAGCAGACTATGTGGCCCAACATGCCAACCGAAGCAAAATGCCAGATCGCTTGGTTCGCGATTCTCTTGGCCGTTTCTCTGACTGGCTGCGATTCGGGCAAGTCTAGCGTACATAAAGCGCCGGGGCCACTACCTTCATCCAGTCCAGACACGCCGGTCGTTCGCTTGGTCAATAAGCGGATAGGCTACGAGGCAGGCGCACTCGTGCGAAGCGAGATCAAACAATTGCTTTGGGATGAAGGCAAAGGCCCGATTCTACCTGAAGATCGCATCAAACCACTTCTGGACTCCATTCCGAAAGCGTTGAACGATCGACTGCACTCGACCAGAGACGTGCCAGCCAATCTATACCGGCCGTTGCGCGATAGTGGTGTTACAGGCACGACGTATGAATCTATCTACGACACTTTGGGGATGGTGGTTTCACTGAATCCAGACGTGTTGATTCTTAGTGTTCACGAAAGACCAATTGGACCCCATCCAAGACTACCGCCCAATTGGGACTTGTCCTCAGACGACCGGGCAAGGCGTGAATATCTCAAGGGACGTATCGAATTCATCACAGGAGGCATAGCATTTCGCATCTATGCAGGAACACTCGTACCTTGGTCCAAGGAGTTGTATGTCTTTTCGACAGATCCAAAAATCGAATCTGGACGTCTGATGGTTGAAACGAACCAAGCGACAATCGTGCTGCCAGCGGGAAAACTGGTGCTTCGCAACCATGACAACGACGTGGACGTAAAACGAGAGTAACGCTAAATCAGGGAGACCCTATTTCTCCCGCTTCTTCGCCAGTTCTTTCCTGAGCTTGTCCAGCGGCAACGTGTTGATGACATCCGCCTTCGTCAGCCACGCCTTGCGCGCCACGCCAGCTCCGAGTCGCAGATAATCCACATGATGATTGCGATGCGCGTCGGGATTGATAACGCACTTCACACCTTTGCTCCGCGCGTAAAACCATTTGCGCCAGTCCAAATCCATGCGCCACGGATTGCAGTTCAACTCGATCCATGTTCCCGTCTCCGCGCACGCGTCAATCACCGCTTCCTGATTCACGGGATACGCCTCGCGATCCAGCAGCAATCGCCCTGTGAGATGACCGAGCATGTGGACAAACTTGTTTTCCGCCGCGCGAATCAATCGCTTGGTGTTCTCCGCTTCGTCGCTCGACGGAACATGCAAGCTTGCGACCACCACATCCAACTCCGCCAGCAAGTCGTCGTCGAAATCGAGTTTGTCCTTGAGGACATCCACCTCGCTGCCGGTAAGCAACCGGAAATCATTCCCATCGTCAGCGAGCTTCTTGTTCAACGCAGTGATGGCTTTGATTTGCTCGCGTACTCGTGCCGGATCAAGTCCCTTGGCTTGAAACGACGCGCGCGAGTGATCGGTCACGGCCCAATACTGCAAGCCCAACTCGTCCATGTGCGCGGCGATTTCTTCCAAAGTGTTGTGGCCATCGCTCCAGGTGGAGTGGTTGTGCAGCGCGCCTTTCATATCCGTCCACTCAATCAGTCTCGGCAACTTCCCCTTCTCTGCTGCGTCAAACTCTCCGTGATCTTCACGCATCTCCGGCGGCACGTAGGCGAGGTCGAGCGCGGAATAAATTTCGTCTTCGGTGGCGCAGGCCACGCGGAGTTTCGGGTCGCGCGTTTCTTCCTTGGATTTGAACAAGCCGTATTCGTTGAGCCGCAGACCACGCGCGATGGCGCGTTGCCGCATCACGATGTTGTGTTCCTTGCTGCCGGTGAAGTAAGCGAGCGCGAATGGAAATTCCTCATCCGTCACCACGCGCAAATCCGCTTGGATACCGCCCTCCAGAATCACGCTCGCCTTCGTGTCGCCCTTGGCGCTGACGCTGAGGATGCCGGGCTGCGCGACAAAATACTCGATGATGTTTGCGGGCTGCTTGGACGATACGAGAAAATCAACGTCGCCAATCGTCTCGCGCCAGCGGCGCAAACTCCCCGCTGTGCTGCAACGGATCACGTCGGGATGTTGGCGCAGGCTGTCCAGCACGGGTTCAGCAGCAGTGAGCGCGTCATCCAGTCGCGAGCGCAATGCGTACAGCCGCCGATGTGCGATGCCATCAAGCAACTTCGTCTGTGTCTTCTCGCCGAAGCCATCGAGTTCCGCAACTTTGCCAGCCTTGCACGCAGCTTCGAGTTTCTCGACGGAATCCACGCCGAGATTTTTGTTCAGCGCGATGATCTTCTTCGGGCCGAGTCCGGGGATGTCGAGCATCGCCACGAGACCGGCGGGCACGGAAGCTTTAAGATCGTCGTAATACTTGAGCTTCCCGGTGGTGACGAGTTCGGTGATCTTTTGCTGGAGCGCGTCGCCGATGCCCTTGAGTTCGCTGAGGCGTTCTTCCTCCACAAGTTTCTTCAGCGGCTCATTCAACCCCTCGATGATGCGTGCGCCGTTGAGATAAGCGCGCGTCTTGAAAGGATTCTCACCCTTGAGTTCCAGCAAAGTGCCGATCTCGACCAAGATTTCTGCCACGCGTTCTTTGTCCATGCCCGGTTTTAACGCAAAGACGTAACGAGGCCAAGACGCAAAGGGCGGGGTTTGCGCAGACGCGAGGCCCAAACACCTATGGACTTCGAGAAACGATTCAACTAGAACAAGCCCATGTGCATCTCGTCTCCAAAGTGCCCATCAAACCGGGTTAAGAAAAATTTGAACTCGGACATGTGTCAAAAGTAAGGAGTGACCCCTTCATGCTTCGAATACTATTGGATTCGTGAAACACAAATGAACGCAATTCAACAGAGACAACTCGCTCGATTCAATTACATAAACCCAGAAGAATTGCTCCAGAGTATCATGCCGAGCGAGTCAGGAGTCTTACAGAAACTTGAAATGGTGAGGCAGTTAAAAGACCAGAAGCAAAAACAAAAACATCTCGAAAAGTATCAAGCTGCTTATTTGGCGTTGATGCTTAAGCACGAGAGAATTTCAACTGCCGAAATTACGGTCTGTGTCGAGGAGGTTGAAGAACATGAAGACTTTGATTGTGTTCTAAGGTCAGTCAGCAAGGAAAAGGGAACTGTCTATAAACTTGTCCAGTTAAAACAACTTCCTCCCCATGAGGCAAATGGTAATATTGAAATCCAACGAATCATCGAAAAACTAAAAAAAAGATACGCTGTATCTCCTGATCTTTTGGTAGCCATTTGGGTCAATCGGGATGTGAAATTTAATTTGAGCGAACTAAATTTTGAAGGATTAGGAATTGAACAGCTTTGGTTTTTTGGAGATAAGCCGTCCGGCGAAATAACACTTCACGGTGAATCTATCGCCAACCTGATCGCTGGATTTTTTTGGAGGCGAGTGATCAAAGGAGGCATCACTGAAGATGAACGATTCCGGTTCAACCCCAAAAATTGTTGCAAAAGTTGATTTTTAGGAATCTTGCCAAGGCGTTTTGCCTGCGTAAGCTTGGTGCATGATCGTCGCACTCCGCAAAGCCGCAGATCAAGGCGATGCCGAAGCCCAATACGAACTTGGAAATTGTTACTACGACGGAGACGGCGTAGCCAAGAATTACGCCGAGGGCGTGAAATGGTATCGCCAAGCAGCTGAACAAGGGCTTGCCTCCGCTCAATTCAAACTTGGGTTATGCTATAAGGCTGGCAATGGCGTAGCCGAGGACCCTGCTGAAGCAGTGAAATGGTTTAACAGAGCCGCTGAACAGGGTTTTGCCCGTGCTAAATTTCATCTCGGCCATTGCTACCGTTACGGGGAGGGCGTGGCTAGGGACGAAGCAAAGGCCGAAGCGTATCTTCGAGAAGCGACTGAACAAGGATATAGCCCGGTTCATTACGCGGACAACATACAAGGTGTTCTTTTTGATAAACAAAAGCATCCTTTCATTGTGTTTATTAGGACTTCAACCGGCCCGTTCAAATTTCTGCATGTGTTGGCACAAAATTCAAGCGGAGAAGTGTTCATCATCCAAGAAACGAAGACCACATCAGACATGCAGTTAAATATCACGTTGCAGAATCAAAAAGGCGCATTTTTTCAGCTTGTTCCAA
Source organism: Verrucomicrobiota bacterium (assembly GCA_031384405.1). Classification (GTDB taxonomy): domain Bacteria; phylum Verrucomicrobiota; class Verrucomicrobiia; order Limisphaerales; family JADLHS01; genus JADLHS01. Next base: position 11,982 of record JANNAO010000532.1, read on the forward strand.
TGGGTATTCGCGAACTTGAAGAGGAAGCGGTGGTGCGGTGCCTTGCCGCAGGATCTGCTCGAACCAAAGCTTTCCGACGAGATACACTTTCACCTAAATACTGGAGCCCGCTCGAAAAAGGCATCTTTTATGATTTTATTGATCGCTTATCGAAATTTGGCCGAAACATGCCTTGTTGAAGTTGCTGGTTATCATCTTCTCACCCTCTTTTCTGAAACGGGGAAACGGGTTAGTTTGGAGTATTTACAAAGGTCCAGCAGATCATCGTGCGATCAAAGTTTGCACCCGCGCCAAAACCAGTTCCGGCGTGATGGCGGTGATCCACTGGTCGCAGGCGAGCAAGCCGTGATTGCCCTTGGCTCGACTCGCGGCTAGAGTCTTGCCCAGCAAAGCGCATGAAAATCACCGACGACTATAAAGCCAAGTATCGGTTGTGGGCGGCTAATCCACGGGTGATTGCCGCCGCTGCGCCCCTCAAGTTGCCGAAGTTCGCAAGCCGCAAGTTTTCCTCTCACGCCGAGATGAACGAATGGAAACGAAACCTGCTCCGCGAAATCGCTCTTGCCGCTCCATCTCATGGATGACTTGTTTCAAGCCTTCGACAAAGCTGGTATCCGCTATCTGTTGATTGGCGTCATTTCGTAATCAACGCCCGCACTCGCGTCAAAACCATTTCCGGCGTGATGGCGGTGAGACATTCCATTTTGTTGTGCCAGGCACATTCGGATTTCATGCAAGGCGAGCAGGGGAGCGGAATACGGATCGAGTTCGCAAGCTGTCCGTAAGGCCCGGTGCGGCGTGGTTCGGTGGGGCCGAAGATGCCGATGACGGGTTTGCCGAGTGCCACTGCCACGTGCATCGGGCCGGTATCATTCGTCACCAGCAGATCGCATAAGCGCAAGAGTTCGATCATCTCCGGCATCGAGGTTTTCCCCGCGAGATTCAAACAACGCTCCGGCGCAGCGCGGAGAATTTCTTCACCCAACTCCGCATCGTCCTTGCCGCCGAAGATGGCGAAGCGCGCATCAGGCATCGCGGTGGCGGCCTGCTTCACGAATTGTGCGAAGTGTGTCACCGGCCAGCGTTTGTTCATCCAACGCGCGCCCGGTTGCAGGGCGATCCAACGCGTGCCGGTGAGATTCCATTTCGCTTTCATGCTGGCGGCGACGGCGTTCCGTTCTGGCAGCCAGTTGAAATCGTGTTCCACTTTCACACCGAGCGGCGGCAGCACGGAGAGATACCAGTCCACGGCGTGTGTGTGATAGGTCGGGCGGCGGACGATGATGTCGTAGAAACCGTTCGCGCCTTCGCGAGGTTCGTCGAGGCCGGCGAGAAGTTTGCCGTTGGCGAGCCACGCAAAGATGCCGGTGCGCGCGAGGCATTGCAGGTCTATGACGAGATCGAATTTGTGCGCGCGCAATCCGGCGATGGCGCGGAGCATTTCCGGCCAGTGGCGCGGTTTAGCCCAGCGCTTGCGTTCAAAGTGGATGATGCCCGTGAGATCGGGATCGCCTTCCAGCAACGGCGCGAGACTGGAATCAATCCACCAGAAGATTTGCGCGTGAGGATGGTGACGCTTCAACAACCGCAGCACGGGCATGGCGTGGATGACATCGCCAAGCGAGCTGGGTTTGAGGATGAGTATTTTCAATCTGGAATCTCAGCCTCGACGAGCTTCGCAAGAAGGATGAGGGATTCCTGCCAGCCCAGATAGCAGGCTTCCGCCGGGATGACAGCAGGGATACCTTCCTGCACGACATTCAATTCAGTTCCAAGCAAAACTTTTTTCAGAGTGATGGTCACATGGATCACGCCGGGCAGGTTGGGATCATCGAACCGATCCGTGTATCGGATACGTTCGTGAGGTGTCAGTTCGAGATACTCACCGCCGAAGGAATGGCTTTTGCCGTTGGTGAAATTCGTGAAGGACATCTTGAAGGAGCCGCCTGCCTTGACGTCCATGTGGTGAACCTTGGCTGTGAAGCCGTTTGGGGGAAGCCATTTGACGAGCGCATCCGCATCAAGAAATACCCGATAAACCCTTTCAGGCGTGGCGCGAAGGACGCGATGAAGTCGGATGGTGTGAGTTGACATGCGTGGAGTCTCTTTCGTTCGATGTGTCATCAGACCGGATCACCTGAACTCTGCAACGCCCGTCGCAAGCTCTTATCTGCCGTAAGCGAGCCGCTCTGCCAGGCGTTCCGGCAATCCTGCGGCGAGAATCTTCTTCTGCGCGGCGGCGATGTCGTAATCCAAGCGGCGGATTTCAATCGTTCCATCCAACGTGTCGTAGATGACGTAGGCGCACTTGGGATTGTTATCGCGCGGCTGGCCGACGGCGCCGACGTTGACGAAATATTTCTTGCCCGGTTCAGTTTTGAACTTCGAGTAAGTCCCGCCGCGAACCACGCTGTCTTTCACGAACGCTACCGGGACATGCGTGTGACCGAAGAAGCAGACGGACGTGTTCTGGTAGGTGAAGCTGGCTGCGGCAGCGAGCTTGTCGAACACGTAACCCCAGCGTTGTGGGCCGTCGAGCGTGGCGTGAACGATCGTGAAATTCGTCACCATGCGCGAGTACTTCAGGTCGCGCAGCCATTGACGGTCATCCTCGGTGAGTTGCGTGCGCGTCCAGTTGACGGCTTCTGCGGCGGCAGGATTGAAACCTTCGAGATGTTCATCGCTGGAACAGTATTCGTCGTGATTCCCCTTCACGCACGGCATGTTCATCGTGCGGACGATGTCGAGACATTCCTTGGGATTGGCGTTGTAGCCCACGACGTCGCCTAGGCAGGCGTAATGCGTCACCTGCTGTTTCTTGCAATCCTCAAGCACA
>JANNAO010000568.1:0-3296 GCA_031384405.1 Verrucomicrobiota bacterium
ATCTCCGCAGGAGTTCAATGACTCAAGCGCGGCTAGGATATGCCGGACTCCCGCTCCTCAAGCTTTCTCAAGGTGTCATCGTTAACTGATGACCTACCCAACATACAAGCGCGGCTGTGTCGTCCTCGACCAGCCGCAGCACGTTGGAAAGCACTGGAGTCTCCAGCAAATCCAAAGTCCCAGTATTATCACACCGCTGCGGCTGATCCCGCTTTGCGGGACACAGCCGCGCTCCGGGGGCAGTGTCAGTCGCCCGATGAGATTGAAGCAGTGATTCTGCGATTGTGCTTTGGTGATCCCGCGCAAATAATCTGAGCGGCTATGAAAGAAACGAATCACACCACTGGGAACAAACCGCGTTATATCTGGCCGTGGTACATCGCGGCTGCGGTATTCGTGGCCGTGGTTATCGCCGTGCTCGCCATCCGTGCGGAAGCCAATCGCGTGAAGCAGCAGCGGCAATTCGACATTCCTGAAGGTGTGAGATAATCCCCAGCTCCAGCGAGGTCAGAAGACATCCGCGGCTCCAATTTTATTTCCGCACCGGAATGTTTTGCGTCGCCAAAAACTGTTTCACTTCGCCAACCGTGTAAGTGCCGAAGTGAAAAATACTCGCCGCCAGCACCGCATCCGCCCGGCCTTCGAGTAACACTTCCGCCATGTGTTCCAATTTGCCCGCGCCGCCGCTGGCGACAACTGGCACGCCGACCGATTCACTGATGCGCCGCGTGATGACGAGGTCGAAGCCTGCTTTCGTGCCGTCGGCATCAATCGAGTTCAACACGATTTCTCCCGCACCGAGCGAGACGGCTTGCTTCGCCCATTCCACCGCGTTGAGGCCAGTGTCTTTGCGCCCGCCGTGGGAAAACACGCCCCACTTGTCCACGCCGGGCGTGATGCGTTTGGCATCAATCGAAACGACGATGCACTGGCTGCCAAATTTTTCTGCGCCTTGGCGGATGAGTTCGGGGTTGGCGATGGCGCTGGAGTTGATGCTGATCTTGTCCGCACCGGCGCGAAGCATCGTGTACATGTCGTCCACGGACTTGATGCCGCCGCCGACGGTGAGTGGCATGAAGCACTGGTCCGCCGCGCGCTCGATCACGTCCACCATCGTGCCGCGACCATGTGCGGTGGCGGTGATGTCGAAGAACACCATTTCATCCGCGCCCTGCTCGTTGTAGCGCAGCGCGAGTTCCACGGGATCGCCGACGTTGCGCAGGCCGCCTTTCTCGGCGATGCCGAACTGCACGCCGCGAGTGACTTTGCCGTCGTGAACGTCGAGGCAGGGAATGACACGTTTAGCCATCATTGGAAACATTGAACCGCCGGGAGAGTGCGGAAGCAAACCATTTGGATAAATTCGGGAAACGCAGCACCAACCTCAACGTCATCGCCTGTTGCGATGGTCACTTCACGGACATCAGCGTGACGATGATGATGCCTGCGATGATCACGCCGACGACGATGGCGACGATCATGAAAATCTTGTTCGCCTTGTTGTCTTTCTTCGTGAAGCCCTTGCCGGAAGTGTCGAAACCTTTCGCGCCTTGCTCAAACTCCGTGAGGTTCACGCCGCGTTTCATCACGGTGGTGTTATCCACGGATTGTTTGGCCGGTGCGGGCGCAGATGGAGCGGAGGAGGGTGAAGGTGCGGCGGTGGCGGGCACGCCTTCAACTTCGAGTTTTAATTCAATCTGGCCGAGCTTGAGCGTTTGGCCGGGCTTCAATACCGCTTCACCCGTGATCTGGTTGCCGTTGATGAAAGTTCCGTTGGTGGAGTTGAGATCGTGAACGACCACGTCTGCGCCGCGCAGCAGGATTTCACAATGATGGCTGGAGACTGAAGGCTCAGCGATGGGGAAGGTGTTGTCGTCCACGCGGCCGATGGTGGTCTTATCCACCTTCAACTCATGGGAGCGACCCGCCATTCCCGGACTGAGGATTACCAGTTTTGCCATATTGATTTCTGTCAGAAAAATATCCGTGTCAGCGATTTCAAGTCAAACGCAAACAAGGAATTGATGTCGCGCAACTGACATGATTTCGTCGTGCATGTCAACCTTTGCGCTCGATCATCTGCCGGAACTCTCCGAACAGCGGCGTCGAATCATGCGGGCCGGGCGAGGCTTCTGGGTGATACTGCACGCAGAAGATCGGCTTCGTCTTGTGGCGCAAACCTTCCACCGTTTGATCGTTCAAGTTGATGCGGTTCACCGCCACATCTGACGGCAACGACGCCGCATCCACTGCGAATCCATGATTCTGCGACGTGATCTCAACCTTGCCAGAGTCCAAATCTTTCACGGGTTGGTTGCCGCCGCGATGACCAAACTTGAGCTTGAACGTTTTTCCACCGAGCGCCTGACCAAGAATCTGGTGACCGAGGCAGATGCCGAAAACAGGAATGCCGGAGTTCACGAGCGTCTTCACTTCGCGCACGATGTAGTCGAGCGCGGCGGGATCGCCAGGGCCGTTCGAGAGGAAAATTCCAGCGGGCTTGTGCTTCAACGCATCGGCGGCGGAAGTGGTCGCGGGCAACACTTGAGTCTTGAAACCATGCTGCCGCAGACGGCGCAGGATGTTGTATTTCATCCCGAAATCGAACGCCACGATGGGAATGTCCGCCACCGGAAGCGGCTTGTGATGTTTGCGGGCGTCCACCACCGCAGTGCCGCGCACGAGATCGAACGCCCCGCTCTGCTCATCCTTCGGGTCCCACTGGAACGCCTCCTTGTGCGTGACTTCCTTCACGTAATCCACACCCACGAGTCCGGGCCATTCCTTGGCGCGCTTCACGGCTTCGTCGGCAGAAATATTTTCCGTGGTGATGAATCCGTTCAGCGCGCCGCGCACGCGAAGCTTCTTGGTGAGTTGCCGCGTATCAATCCCCTGAATGCCGGGGATGCCGTTCTTCTCCAGATAGTCCGAGAGCGAACAATCCGCGCGCCAGTTGCTGACCACGGGCGACAGTTCGCGGATGACAAATCCCGCCGCGTGAGGACGCCAGGATTCCATGTCCTGCTCATTGATGCCGTAATTGCCGATGAGCGGATAGGTCATCGTCACGATCTGACCTTTGTAGGACGGGTCAGTGAGGATTTCCTGGTAGCCCGTCATGGAAGTATTGAAACAAACCTCGCCGCAGGCTGAAGCGCGTGCGCCAAAACCTGTGCCGTGAAAGATTGACCCGTCTTCGAGTGCGAGGATTGCTTTCATGCCGTAACAACTGCGCGGGATGCTAGGCAACACGACACGCAAATCAAGCTTGAAGGCCAGACGCGAGTGGGATTTCC
>JANNAO010000005.1:0-4198 GCA_031384405.1 Verrucomicrobiota bacterium
CGCTCGTCTATGGCGCGAACGTCATCACCATCAAAGGCCATTACGACGAGGTGAATCGCCTCTGCGCCGAGATCGCGGGCAAGTTCGGCTGGGCGTTCGTGAACGTGAACATGCGCCCCTACTACGCCGAAGGCTCGAAGAGCATGGCGTATGAAATCATCGAGCAATCCGGCTGGCGCATCCCGCAACACACCGTCGTGCCGATGGCGTCCGGTTCGTTGCTGACGAAAATCCAGAAGGGCTACCAGGAATTTGTAAAACTCGGCCTCGTGGCGGAAGCGGAATACGCCATCCACGGCGCGCAGGCGACCGGTTGCTCGCCGATCTCCGTCGCGCAAAAGGCGGGGCTGGATTTCTTCAAGCCGGTCAAACCGAACACGATTGCGAAATCGCTCGCCATCGGTACGCCGGCGGATGGCTTCTACGCCTTGCGCGTGATGAAGGAAACCGGCGGTGCGGCGGACGACGTGACCGACGAAGAAATCCGCGAAGGCATCCGCCTGCTCGCCGAGTGCGAAGGCATCTTTGCGGAAACCGCCGGCGGCGTGACCGTGGGCGTGGCCAAGAAACTCATTGCCTCGGGCAAGATTCCAGCGAATGATTCCGCCGTCCTCTGCATCACCGGCAACGGCCTGAAGACGCTCGATGCGGTCGTGGGCCACGTCGGCAAGACGCGCGAAATCAAGCCGAGCCTGCGCGAGTTTGAAGCGATGCTGGCGAGTGAGGAGAAGGTCGGGGCATAAAATCAAACGCTCGTGCGCATTTATATTGAAAGCACAATACCAAGCTACGTCGTAGCACGCCCTGCGCGCGACTTGCTACAAGCTGCCCGGCAGCAGACCTCCAGAGATTGGTGGGAACTAAAACGCCAACAGCACGAGCTTTTCACCTCGGAAATTGTGCTGGCCGAAATCGGAGAAGGCGAAGTCGCCATGGCGCGGCAACGACTTGAAGTGATGGCCGGGATTCCCGTCTTGCGTGCGAACGAGCAGGCGGAAAACCTCACGTTGCAGATACTAGGTTCAGGCTTATTGCCCGCTGATGCGGATCGTGACGCTGGCCACCATCTATGAAATGGATATACTCTTGAGTTGGAACTGCCGACACATCGCCAACGCCGCCATCCAAGCGCGCTTGCGAAAACTGGCAGCGCAGTCTGGCCTGACATTGCCCGTGCTTTGCACGCCAGACGAACTGACTGGAGAAATTTATGAAGACTGACGCGAAGAAAACCTACCACAACACCGACTTGGTGCTGGAAGAAATCTGGCGTATCAAGGACACGCTGTCCGCTGCGTATGGCCACGATGTGCGCCGATTGTTTGCCGAAACCCGCGAGCGCGAAAAAACCTGCGGCCATCCGCTGGTCAGCCTTTCGGACTTGAAGAAACAAACCGCCACCGGCCATGCCTGATACAATCAAGACGCGCGAAATCAAGCCGAGCCTGCGCGAGTTTGAAGCGATGCTGGCGACGGAAGAAAAAGTGGGTGCTTGATCCGCTGCGCTTCAGGCCATGAAAGAATTCCCGTTTCAAATCAAAGTCGCAGGTGCGACTGAAACGGCTATGCTCCGGTTTGCGAACCAAGGCGAACTCTTGCGTTATCATCGCAGCCTTGCTCCTTTTGCGTCGCAATCATTCACAGCAGTTCGTGAGGCCGTGGAATTTACCCGCCTCGCCGCCAAACGCTGGCGTTACTATTCACGCGCGGACGAAGCCGTGGAAAGCTTCGAGGAGCTTCGCGGGAAAATTAAGCATGCGCCCAAAAGCGAAATCGCCTTCATCATGGTTGCAACGATACGACAAGGACGACGTGATTTGCCGGTCGGACTTGCCTATTGCCGTCGCACTTGGTGTCACCACCTCGCTCTGGATTTTCTCGCGCTGCATCCGCGCGTATTGACTCAGCCTCGACAGATGGACGGCTTGGGTAGCGGCATTGTGTTCAGCTTGGTTCAACTGGCAAATGCCTTGAGAATCCCGCGCATCTGGGGCGAAGCAACCGTCAACTCCGCGCCGTTCTATGAAAAACTCCTGGAGGTTTCTCCCGTTCAAGATTTGTTTGTCATCGAAGCACCGGAGATGGTGGCCATCACCCGACGGCAGCGGAAAATCAATGCGCCAGCCCTTGTCAAGTGAGTCAACCGTCAACTACATTGAAAGCATGACAGTGAAACGCACAAAACCAGTAAGCCTCGAAGAACTCTGGGCTTATGAGGCGAGCCATCCCGTAGTCTTCGCCGCACCGCGCGCACTGGCCGAAGCAAGGCTCATCGCCGCATTAATCCGGGGTAAGCGAGTCCGTCGTACCCGTAGCAAAGGGAAACGTACATTCACAACCACGCAAGTTCGCAAACAACTGGGACTGGCTTGAGCAAGACACGTGAAATCAAGCCGAGCCTGCGCGAGTTCGAAGCGATGCTGGTGAGTAAGGAAAAAGTAAACGCGTAAGCAACAGGCAAAAATTATGGCACTCGTTCACAATATAAAACCATGCACGAAGAACCATGGATCCCAAAAAGAAGTGGAGTGCTTCTGGTCTAACTCTACCGACCGCGAAGGCAATCGTTACCTTCAACTTGATACCACTGGTTCTCCGTCAAGAGAAACGGTTGGAGCAGTCAACCAGTCCATCCGGTTCGATGAGCAAGCAGCATCCCAATTGAAGCTGTTGATTGAGGAAACATTCCCCAACTTGAAGACGAAACATTGAGCAGTCCAAATGCACTTTTTAGCGACATTTTTTTTTGGCTGCATAGTTTATTCCGTGGTTACCTGCACAGTGTCATACGTCCGTAGAAAGCGCGACGAAGCAGAGCTAGAAGAGTTGCATAGAAAAAACCGAGAAGCAGAGGCGGGAACCAAAAAAGAGAACGATAGCTAGAATCCATCTGCATAACACATCGTTGAATCTGCCACACCCGAAGTTGTAATTTTATTTATGCCAAAGAAAGTTCGAATCCCAACGCCGCTCCGCAAGTTGACCAACAACGAGGAGCTGGTCGAAGTCAACGCCGCCACCATTGGCGAAGCGATGGGAAACGAATAATCGAACATGAAAGTCATCCCTCCAGGTCTGTTGGAAACAGCGGTGGAACGGCTCAAGGCCGAATTCCAGCCGGAGGAGATTTATTTGTTCGGCTCGCACGCTTGGGGCACGCCGACTGAAGATAGCGACGTGGACTTCATGGTGATTGTGCCTTCGAGCGAGGAACGTCCCATCCGCCGGATGCAACGAGCGCATCTCTGTTTGCGAGGAATGGGCTTTGCCAAGGACGTATTGGTGCCGACCCGTGCGCAAGTTGACCGCTACAAACACCTGCGAGCTTCTTTGTTTCACCAAGTTCTCAGCAAAGGCCGCAAGTTGTATGGATGAGTCTAAAACAGAAAGCGTCCGCGACTGGCTCACGCGTGCCGATCACGATTTGCGTTCGGCTCGCGCGTTGGCCGCACTTGCCGACCCGCTGCTGGACACGGCAATTTACCATTGCCAACAAGCGGCGGAAAAGTCTGTCAAAGCCTGGCTGCAAGCCAAAGATGAGGTAATTCCCAAAACACACGACATCGAAGATTTGGTGGAACTGGCCGCAACCAGCAATTCAGATTTCGCGAAGTTTGGAAAAATCGCTGCCGTGTTGACACCTTACGCCTCGGCCTTCCGCTATCCCGGTGGCTTTGAAGATCCGATGCCGTCGCAGTCAGAATTTGACGAAGCATTGAAGCATGCACAAACCATCCATGACTTTGTTTTGAATCTGCTTCCCAAAGAAGCGCGTCCCTGAAAAACTGAAACTGAATTTATGCCAAAGAAAGTTCGAATCCCAACGCCGCTCCGCAAGTTGACCAACAACGAGGAGCTGGTCGAGATCAACGCCGCCACCATCGGCGAGGCGCTCGTGGTTTTGCAGAGGCGCTTCCCCGGCATCCAGTAACGGCTGGTGGACGAAAACGGCGAGGTGCGCCGCTTCGTCAACGTGTATGTCAACGAGGAGGACATCCGCTTCCTCCAAAACCGCGCGACGCCGCTCAAGGACGGCGACGAAATCAGCATCATCCCCGCCATCGCCGGCGGCTAGGCCGGTTTCAAATCGTCAATCGCAAATCCAAAATCCTAAATTCCACCGCCATGCCTAAAGCTCCTAAAAAAAATTTGACGGCCACCAAATCCACCACGCCCACCCAGCAAAGATTGTGGCTGA
>JANNAO010000012.1:0-6528 GCA_031384405.1 Verrucomicrobiota bacterium
CAAGGGAGAATTGAGCTTCGACGTGGGCGACCTCGCCCCCGGCCAGAGCAAGCCGCTGGCAGTGACCTTCAAGGCGAACCAACGCGGCAAAGTCTGCAACACCGCCACCGCTAACAGCAGCAACGCGGGCAAAGTCAGCGACGACGCCTGCACCACCATTCTCGTTCCCGGCTTGAAAGTGGAGAAGACCGGCACAAAGGAACAAATCCTCGGACGCAACGCCGACTACGAGATCACCGTCAGCAACACGGGCGACACCACACTCAACAGCGTGACCGTGAGCGACACCGCGCCTGCTGATACTTCCATCGTGACCGCACCCGGCGCGACGATCAGCGGTAACAAGGCTACTTGGACCATCACGAGCCTCGCACCCGGAGCGAAGGCGACCCAGAGCGTGAAGCTCACGTCCAAGACCGCAGGCACACATTGCAACACAGTGACGGCGAGCAGCGGCGGAGTGACTGATACCGCCAAGGCGTGCACACTGTGGAAGGGCATCGCAGCAGTGTTGCTTGAAGTCGTGGATGATCCTGATCCGATCCAGATCGGGGAGAGTACCACCTACACGATCCGCGTGTTGAACCAAGGCTTCGCGGACATCCACAACGTGAAGATCGCCGCCACGTTCGGCGATCAAATCATGCCGGTGAGTTCTGCTCAAGGCAGCGTGAGCGGCAAAAGCGTGAACTTCCCCGTGGTCGCGAAGATCGCCGCCAAACAAACCGTGACCTACACCATCACCGTCAAAGGCGCGAGCGTGGGCGACAGCCGTAACAGGATTGTCCTCACATCCGACGAACTCAAAACACCCGTCGCAGAAGAAGAGTCCACCACGGTGTATTGATCAATACAATCACGGCTGGCCGGTCACTCTGACCGGCCAGCCATTCTCAAAAACAACAAGCAATAGAAAATATGAAGTTCAATAAAGTCATCCTCTCCCTCTCCGCACTCGCACTCGCAGCCTGGGTCACCGGTTGCAAACAAGAAGCCAAGCCCACCGAAAAAGCCGCCGCCGAGACGACGACAGAAGCCTCCAAAGGCGTGACAGAAAAAGCGACCGACGCCGTCAAGAACGCCACTGCCGCAGTCAAAGAAACTGGCGCGAAGGTCATTGAAGACGTCAAGGCCGCAGGCACCACAGCTGTTGCCGCCGTCACGGACAAGGCCAAGGAAATGGCGGCACCCGCGAGTGCCAAGGCGCAGGAGTTGATTGACTCCGCGAAGTCGTTGATCAGCGAAGGCAAATTCACGGACGCGCTCGCGAAACTTAACGCCACCAGCGGCGAAACCATGTCCACCAACCAAGTCTCCATGGTGGACGGCCTCAAGGCGCAGATCACCAAGGCGACGGAAGCCACGAGCAAAGCCGTGTCAGACGTCACTGCGTCCGCCTCTGGCACAGTGAGCAACGTCACCAAGTCCGCGACCGATGCAGTGAACAAATTCTTGAAGCCGTAATCGGCTTCCCATTCACGAGGCGCGGTGGTTCATCCACCGCGCCTTTTTTTGTCGCGACACATGGACGGGTGTGACTGGAACTGCGGCTCACGAAGGGGCAATCCTCCTCCTCGTCGTTCTCGTCCTCGTCCTCGAATTCCAACTAAACAAGCCGAGGACGAGGAGGATGTTTCCTTCAAGCACAGCCTCACTCGACTTTGATCGCACCCTTCAGTCACACCCCACCTGGACACAAAGAGTTGTTTTCCTTCCGCGTCTGGCTAGGATGCTGTCGCAAAACGCATGACCACATTCCAGATCATCTTCACTCCGACAAGTGCCGCAGAAGTCGCGCGGATGCCCAAGGAACTTCAACTCCAAATCCTCGGCGAGTTTCGCGGACTGCCCCAACAGGTCATCGGCACGGAGCTGGATGACTTCGGCAAACTGGAACGCGGCGGGCGCATCTTGCACCGCTTTCGCATCGGAGACTTCCGGGTTTATTTCGAGCGGCACGAACTTGGCGTGCTTGTGCATCGCATCCTGAGCCGGAATACGCTCAAGGATTTTCTCTATCGCTCCGGCATCAAGGTCGAGGAGGACGAAGCGTTGGAACAGAATCCAAAATTCTGGGAGATGATCGAATCCGCGCGCACAGCCAAATAAAGAAACAGACGTTCGCAGGCTTCTACCAGGGGCGGATGATAACCGGTAGAATACCGCACGCACGGAATGACGCGGATCAACGCAAATCTGATTGCACCGTTATCCGATATGGTTCGCCCCGACAAACTCCACACCATCCGCGGCATCATGGGTTGTTGCCATTTGCTGGAAGACGGCGATGCGAGCGTGATGATTGACACCGGGATGGTGGGCGAACCGTTCTTCATCAAGCGACTCGTTCAACGGCTTGGGCTGAAACCCACTTCCATCAAAGCAATCCTTTTGACTCATGGCCACCTCGATCACGCCGGAAATTTTGCGTGGCTCAAGAAGTGGACTGGCGCGCGCGTGTTTGCTCACGCCGAGGAGCAGCATCACATCAACGGCGATTATCCCTACGAGGGCATCAATCGCTGGTGTGGTCGGCTGGAAGCGACGGGAAGATTTCTATTCCGGTATCGCGCGGCAACGATTGACGAGTTCATCGCGGACGATCAGGAGCTTCCCTTCTGGGGCGGGCTGCGCGTGATCCATCTGCCGGGACACACGCATGGTCACTGCGGATTTTACAGCACGAAGCACGATCTGCTTTTCAGCGGCGACATGATGGCGAGCTACTTTTTCAACATCCATAAACCGTGGGCCATCCTGAACACTTGCCCTGCTGAATTTCCTGCGAGCGTTGAAAAGATTCGCCGCCTCGCGCCGCGACTGATCATTCCCTGCCACTACGATTTTCTGGATGGCGAACTTCATCGCCGCCGTTTTTGCAAACTCAACGGCCTGCGGGACTGGGGTGAGATGACGAGTTAAACACTGCACAGCGCGCCACACCATTCCGCTCGACTTGCGTTTCCCCCGAAACAACAATTCGCGCCGTGCCACGCATCGTTCTTCAGAATGTGATCAAGTCGTTCGCCGCGCCGGACGGGAAATCCGTTCTCGCGGCGGACTCGGTCAATCTGTCCATCGGCGATGGCGAATTGCTCGCACTCGTCGGCCCGTCTGGTTGCGGCAAGACCACACTGTTGCGGCTCATCGCGGGTTTGGAATCCGCCGATCTCGGCAGAATTCTTTTCAACGATCAAAACGTCACCAGCCAATCGCCGAAGGAACGCGATGTCGCGATGGTGTTTCAATCTCACGCGCTGTTTCCCCACATGACCGCGTTCGAGAACATCGCGTTCGGTTTGAAACTGCGCGGTGTGGCGCGTGGCGAAATTGAAACTCGAGTGCGCGAGGCGGCGGCGATGTTGAGCGCGAGTCATTGTCTGGATCGCAAGCCCGGCAAACTTTCTGGCGGCGAACGTCAACGCGTGGCTCTGGCGCGGGCGTTGGTGCGGCAGCCGAAGATTCTTCTGCTGGATGAACCGTTCTCGAATCTGGATGAACCCTTGCGCGTGCAGATGCGGAATGAACTTCCTCTCATCCGCGCGCGGTCCGGTGCGACGATTCTCTTCGTCACGCACGATCAGGAAGAAGCTCTGTCTCTCGGCGACCGCGTTGGCGTGATGCGGAACGGTGCAATCCAACAAGTCGCCACGCCGCGCGAGATTTACTACTCACCCGCGAACCGTTTTGTCGCCGCGTTCATCGGTTCGCCGCAGATGAATCTTCTGCACGGCAGCATCGCGCAACGGGAAGGGCGGCTGATTTTCGTAGGCGCGGAAACCGCCCCAGATTCTATCGCCAAGTTTATTCTCGAACTCGGTGGCGCGCGCGCGGATTGGTTTGGGATCAATGTGGGTCGTCAGGTGTTGCTGGGTTTCAGGCCGGAACATATTTCTCTGGAGGACAACAAATCGCCGCGCGGCGCGAACAGATGTGTCGCAGGCAAAATCGTCTCCGAACAATTCGTCGGCGGAAAAACCATTCTCCGAGTTCAGATCGCCGATCGGATGATTTGTCTTTCCACCGAAGCGGGCAGTCATCCGCCGGGCAGCGACGTGCGGCTGTGTTTTGATTTCAATCGCGCACACATCTTTGACGCCGCAACGGGTGCGGCTATCGGGTGACGCGTTGGCGGAAAACATTCTGCCCCGCGCTCTGACACAAATGACTGTTCAACCAAACCAACAATCCAAAGGCCGCGCGCGATTTACTGCCGTGGCGATTCTCGTCGCCGTCATCGCGGTGGGCTTTGATTGGGCGATTTTTGCTCAGACAACCGCCACGCCGAACTCCTGGCAGACCACGCGCACGAATCCTGCTTTTTTTCCCATCGCCGTCTGGTTGCAAGCTCCCACTAACGCTCCGGCCTATCGCGCGGCAGGCATCAATACATTCGTTGGACTCTGGAAAGGCCCGACCGATACGCAGCTTTCTGAGTTGAACAAAGCCGGGATGCTCGTGGTCTGCGATCAAAACCAAATCGCCCTCAAACATCCTGCGCGCTCAAACATTCTCGCGTGGATGCACCGGGACGAACCAGACAACGGTACGACACGCGGCGCGCGACTCGGCTTCGGTAAACCAGTGCCCGTGGAAAGCGTCGCCGGAGTATATCAGCGGATGAAATCCAACGACCCGACGCGTCCGGTGCTCCTGAATCTTGGTCAAGGCGTGGCGTGGGACAACTGGTATGGTCGCGGCACGCGCAATCATCACCCGGAAGATTATCCGCGCTATCTCGAAGCGTGCGACATCGCATCGTTTGACATCTATCCCGCAGGACACGACAGCGCGGAAGTCAGCGGCAATCTTTGGTACGTGCCGCTCGGCGTGGAGCGATTGCGCCGCTGGACTCGCGACGAAAAACCCGTGTGGAATTGCATCGAAACCACGCGAGGCGACGATCCCCGCTTCAAGCCAACCCCACACGAAGTCCGCGCCGAGGTCTGGATGTCGCTCATCCACGGCTCACGCGGCATCATCTATTTCGCGCATCAGTTCAAGCCGACTTTCATCGAAGCCGCGTTGCTCGCGGATCCCGAAATGCTCGCCGCCGTCACGAAGTTGAACCAACAGATCATCAGTCTCGCGCCTGTTCTCAATTCTCCCACCATCACGAACGCGGTGACGATTCAATCCACGAACGCCGCTGCGCCCATCGCCACGATGGTCAAACAAACAGGCGGGTTCACCTACATCTTCGCCGTCGCCATGCGTCCACTCGACACGAGGTCGGAGTTTAGTTTGAAACAATTCTCAGGATCAGAAACGGTGGAAGTCTTGGACGAGAATCGCATAGTGACGGCAAAGGATGGAAAGTTCACCGACAGCTTCGGCCCGTGGGACGTGCATCTTTACCGGGTGAAAAGTAGCGGCGGGCTTCCCAGCCTGCCGTAGAGGGCGGCATCTTTGCCGCCCGGAAAAACAGTGTCTCGCTGAAGACGTTTGTAATTTCTAATCGCGCTTGGCAATTCAACGCTTCTCGCCGCCGGGCTGGGAAGCCCGACTCTACATCAGCCAAGGATGGCTGACGCTACTTGCGCGCCCCGCCCCACTCATTCAAACCGCGCTCATCCCCGCTCGCACTGAACTCCGGGTCTAACAACACCAACGCCGCGCCGATCAGATAGAGCGAGCCAGCGATCACCACGAACTCGTCTTTCGCCGCGTTCTCCAAAGCGCGCGGCAGATTTTTCGCGCAGAGGACTTCGGCGCGGGGATTCGCAGCGCGGAAAACTTCCGCGAGTTGTTCCGGCGATGCGGTGCGTTTGCTTTCCACGGGAACGAGGATGATCCGTTCCGCAAGTGGCGCGAGCAATTCACACATCGTCTGCCAATCTTTGTCGGCCAACATGCCAAGGATCAACGTGCGCTTTGTTGCAGCGAATTTTTCTTCGACTGCGGCCACCAAGGTTTCAACACCCGCGATGTTGTGCGCTCCGTCCAACAACACGCGTTGGCCGTTCGGACGAGTGATGAGTTGCAATCGCCCAAGCCATTTCACCTGAGCCAAGCCTGATGCAATCTGCTCATCGCTCACGGGCAGTAATTTCTGGAGCACCTCAACGGTTGTGACAGCCAAAGCCGCGTTCATCCGCTGATGCTCACCAGAAAGTGAGGATGTAGGATGTAGGATAGAGGATGGATCGGGCTTCACTCGCGTGAGTGGCGCATTGTTTTCCTTCGCCACTCTTGCAATCACGCTCAACGCCTCGTCGCCCTGCTCTGTTGTCACCACCGGCACGCCGGGCTTGATGATGCCCGCCTTTTCCGCTGCGATCTTTGCCAGCGTATCTCCAAGCCACGCCTGGTGATCCAAGCCGATGTTCGTGATGACGCTCGCCAACGGCGTGACGATGTTCGTCGCGTCCAGTCGTCCGCCCAGTCCGGTTTCCCAGATCACCAAGTCGCACTTCTGCTCCGCGAAATAACGCAGTGCCATGACTGTGACGAATTCAAACAGCGTCGTAGCGTCAGGCATCTTGCCTGACGTAGAGGGCGGCATCCTGCCGCCCGGACTGATGCTCG
>JANNAO010000043.1:0-3552 GCA_031384405.1 Verrucomicrobiota bacterium
ATCTCACGCGACAGTTGCTCATGTTCAGCCGGCGACAAGCCGCGATGAAGCACGACATTGATCTCAACGCCGTGGTGACGAACATCACGAAGATGTTGCAGCGCATCGTCGGTGAAGACGTGGCCATGCACATCAGCTACGCGCCGCAACCGCTCCCCGTTCACGCGGACTCCGGCATGTTGGATCAAATCCTCCTCAACCTCGCCGTCAACTCGCGCGATGCCATGCCCGTCGGCGGCAAGATCGTCATCGAAACATCCGTGGCCGAGTTCGATGAATTTGCCGTCGCTCAAAAACCTAACGCACGCGTCGGACGTTTCGCCTGTCTCAGCGTGAGTGACACCGGGAAAGGAATTCCACCAGAGATTTTGCCGCGCATCTTTGAACCGTTCTTCACAACGAAAGACATCGGCAAAGGCACCGGCCTCGGACTCGCCACCGTGTTCGGCATCGTCCAGCAACACAACGGCTGGATCAACGCTTACAGCGAAGTCGGCAAAGGCACGACTTTCCGCGTCTATCTGCCGTTGCAAAAAGAGGCGGAAGAAGTCGCTGCGGAAACCACCTTTGTGGCGAAGGGCGGAAACGAAACCATCCTGCTCGTCGAAGATGAACAATCCCTCCGCGTACTCGTCCGCAATGTTCTCACGCGCCTCGGTTATCGCGTGTTGGAAGCGACGACGGGTTTGACCGCCGTCGAAGTCTGGAAGGAACATCGCAACGACATCAAGTTGCTGCTCACCGACCTCGTGATGCCCGACGGTATGACCGGCAAACAACTCGGCGAAGTGCTCGTGCAGGAAAATCCGGACCTGAAAGTCATCTACACGAGCGGTTACAGCCGGGACATCGCGGGTCAGGGATTTGTTCTGCAAGACGGCGTGAACTTCCTGAGCAAGCCGTTTCAAGCGGCCAAGCTGGCGCAGACCGTCCGCAACAGTCTGGACGGAACGCAGGGTTAGCCGGAACGATGCAGTCGAACTCGGGCGGGAGAAACGCAGAGACGCGGAGGACGCAGAGAGGCGCGGAGAATTGCGGAAGGGAATACAACCCCTGAATGGTGTGTTGTCGGTGTTTGGTTTTCCTCTGCGAAACTCTGCGTCCTCTGCGTCTCTGCGCTTCTCCGATCGGTTTCCGACTGCATGTCTCCGGTTTGGAACGGGTGAGCCGCTGGGTTAATTGTCCCGGAGCGCGTCGCCACTTCAACACGCATCGAATCATTTCGCACGCCTTTGTTCCGCCACGCGCTGCGAGCGAGGGACCGCTCGCGCCCCGTCTGCCCGCCTCACCTGACCTCAATCACGTCCCGCTGCTACGCACCCTGAAAAACAAAATTGAGTTTGCCTGCCTCACCTTTACTCTGCCCGCATGTCTGTGCTGCAAAGTGCCATTGAAGATTCCATCGCCACCACGCGCCAACTCGCTTCACTCGAAGCTCCATTGGAACGCGCCGCCGCGATGATTTCCCGTTGTCTCACCTCCGGCCACAAGCTCCTCATCTGCGGCAACGGCGGCAGCGCATCCGACTCCACACACTTCGCCACGGAAATCCTTTGCCGCTTCGTGGGCGACCGCCGCCCCTTTCCCGCCGTCTCACTCACGGCCAATGGCGAATACATGACCGCCGTCTGCAACGACTACGGCGCGGACGAAATTTTTGCGCGACAAATCTGGGGCTTGGCGCAGAAGGGAGACGTGCTCATCGCCATCAGCACGAGCGGCAAATCAAAGAACATTCTCCGCGCCTTGGAAGAAGCGAAACGTCAAGGCATCGAAAGCATCTGCCTGCTCGGACGCGACGGCGGATTCACCAAAGGCATCGCCACGCTTGATCTCATCGCGCCCGGCAGCAGCACCGCGCGCATCCAGGAGATGCACAAGATTCTCATCCATGTGCTGTGCGAGATCGTGGAACGGGATTTGAAGTGAGTGAAAGCAAAGTCAGAATTGAAAATTAAAATTGTAGGCGACTGATAATGCACTAACTCGTGGTACCTCAATTTGGTTAAATCTGATTTTGTTCACTGACATCACTCTCCGGTATCAACTCCCCATAGCTTAATCCAGCCTCGCAAAAGTGGGCCGAACACTTTGGTGTCGGCGATGGGTTGCAATGGGGCGTAAATCACCTCCCCGGCATCAGGCAGCCAGCGAGTAACTGGGCCAATAGAAAAGATGTAAAACACGACGCAAACACTGAGCCAAAGACTGACGGTCGTTAGTCTCGGTCTTGATGGTTGGTGTTCGGTGGAGTCCATGAACACCTAAATCCTGCGAGGCGCGAACTGTGTCGAGAGTCAAAAACTTCTCAAACATTCTCCACCGCCCGCGCGCCCCCTTTTCCATCCGCCGCCACTTCGTCGGCCACGCGCGTGACGCGCAATCCGGTCTTTGCCTTCGCGTCGTTGAACGACAGGATGCCGCGCCGCGCTGTGACGCCAACGTAAGGATCGTTCGTGGTCAGGATGTTTCCGTCCACGTCCAGGAAATCGCACAGCTCTGCCAGATGCGCGGCGGCACTGATGAGAACGCTGGTCTCGATCATGCAACCGATCATGGTTTTCAGGCCCGCATCACGCGCGGCTTTCAATGCCGCAAAGCCCGCGCTCACGCCGCCGGTCTTGACGAGCTTCACGTTCACGCCGTGGAAACATTCCGCACAGTGCGCGAGGTCGGCGGCGGTGTGATACGATTCATCCGCCAGCAAGGGCAGCGGGGAACGTTCCTTCAACCACACGAGATCGCGCACGGGCGTCTGTTGCGGCATGGGTTGTTCGACGAATTGGATGTGACCGTCACTCGCGAGCCATTGAAGGCGTTCGAGCGCTTCTTCTTTTGTCTTCCACCCTTCGTTGGCGTCCACACGCACGGCTTTGGTCGGAGTGACGCTGCGGAGCGCGGCCATGATGGCGTGATCATCCGGCACGCCGACTTTGAGTTTGAGCACGGGATATAGTTCGGCTTCCAAAACTTTTCTGCGGATCACGTCGGGTTTATCAATGCCGATGCTGAACGAGGTGACGTGATGATTCTCGCGGAAGCCGAGGCCGAAGAAGTCGTACACGGGTTTGCCTGCAAGTTTCGCCGCGCCGTCCACGATTGCGATGTTCAACGCGCATTTCGCGGCCATGTCGGTGGATGAAATCGTGGCGAGATAATCCATGCTGCCGTTCACGTCGGCGAAGGAGAGACGTTTTGGATCGAGCCGCTTGAAGAAGTCTTCGACGGTGGCGGGGTTCTCGTGATAGCGGCGGATGGGTGCGGCTTCGCCGATGCCTGTCATGCCGTCAGCGGCGGTGAGTTGCACCATGACGACTTCAAACAGGTTCGTGCTGCCGCGAGCAATGGTCCAAGTGTTCGCGAGCTGTAATTGTTCCCGCCAGAATCTGAGTTTCATGGTCTGAACGAAACCGGAATTGTCGGCTCAACGCAACCCGGATGTGCGACACGAGAATGTGACGGGCGCATCTTAACACTGCCCCCGGAGCGCGGCTGTGTCGAAGACCAGCCGCAGCAATGTGATAACGCTGGGACTTTGGATTTGCTGGAGAC
>JANNAO010000064.1:0-2715 GCA_031384405.1 Verrucomicrobiota bacterium
CATCGTGGTGGACGCCTCGCTCGTGCCTGAACCTTTGAAGAATTCCTTGAAGAAATCCAAACTCGGCACATCAAGCTTTGGTGCTTTCGTCTGTCGCGCAGGTAGGAAACCACCGAGTGCTTTGCGGCGTTCGAGCAGATACTTGATCTCAGGACTGTCCGCAGGCGGACGATAAAATGGCATGTCCGCGATGACGTCGTCGCTCATCGGGATGTCGAAGCGTTCGCGGAATTCGCGAAGCTCCTTCTCGTTCATCTTTTTCTGCTGGTGCGAAATGTTGCGACCTTCGCCCGCTTCACCGAGGCCGTAGCCTTTGACCGTCTTCGCGAGAATGACCGTCGGCTGACCTTTGTGTTCCACCGCCGCTTTGTAGGCTGCGTACATCTTGCGCGTGTCGTGACCGCCACGCATGAGCTTGGTCAGTTGCACGTCGGTCAGATGCGACACGAGTTTGAGCAACTCAGGATACTTGCCGAAGAAATGTTTGCGCGTGTAACTGCCGGGTTCGACGACGTACTTCTGATAATCGCCGTCCACCGCTTCCTCCATGCGCTTGAGCAACAACCCGCTCTTGTCGCGCGCCAGCAGATCATCCCAATCCGCGCCCCAGATGACTTTGATGACATTCCAGCCCGCGCCACGGAACGCGGCTTCGAGTTCCTGGATGATCTTGCCATTGCCACGCACCGGGCCGTCGAGTCGCTGCAAGTTGCAGTTCACCACCCAGACGAGGTTGTCGAGAGTTTCGCGAGAGGCGAGCGTTGCCGCGCCGAGTGTTTCAGGTTCATCGCTTTCGCCGTCGCCGATGAAACACCACACCTTCGGTTCGTTCTCCGCGCTGATAAATTTTCGCGCCTGCAAGTAACGATTAAACCGGGCCTGATAGATGGACATGATCGGGCCAAGCCCCATCGAGACCGTCGGAAACTGCCAGAAATCCGGCATCAAGTAAGGATGCGGATACGAGGACAAGCCGCCGCCTTCTGCAAGTTCCTGACGGAAGTTGTGCAAATTCTTCTCCGTGATACGCCCCTCAAGAAACGCGCGCGCATAAACACCCGGAGCCGCGTGACCCTGAAAATAAATTGCGTCGCCCGCAAAGTTTTCCGTGCGGCCACGAAAGAAATGATTGAACGCCACTTCATACAACGTCGCCGACGACGCGTAGCTCGCGATGTGCCCGCCGACATTCGTGGTGGAGTTGGCTTTGACGACCATGGCCATCGCATTCCAACGCATGAGACTCTTGAGGCGGACTTCGGTCTTCCAATCGCCCGGATAAGGCGTCTGCGCCTCGACGGGAATGGTGTTGACGTAAGGTGTGTTGAAGCCGCGCGGTAGTTCGTGCTGGTTAGCACGCAGCTTGTCCGCGAGTTGTTCGAGCAACTCCGCCGTGCGATCTGCGCCCTGGGTTTCGAGCGACAGTTCCACCACGGACTGCATGGAATCCGAGAGCTTGCTGCCGTTGGAGCGGGTGGCGTTGGAGGACGACCTCGAACCGAGGACTTCTTTTTTGGATTTGATTGTGGTACTCACTTCAAAAATGTTTTGCCGGATGAAATTGAAACGCGGTTTGCGCCCCCGACAAGAGCGGCAGATTAAACCCAAATCACCGGGAGATTGCCAGCGAAATTCTGCCAAGCCATGTAGCGGCAGGCATCTTGCCTGCCGTAGAGTCGGGCTTCCAGCCCGGCGGGAAAACCACCGCGATACACACGCGTCAAAAACCATTCAAGCCGTGCAACCTAGCAACGCCTTTTCCGGGCGGCAGGATGCCGCCCTCTACGTCAGGCAAGGATGCCCGACGCTACAGATCGGTGCGTGGAGCTTTTCGCCATGACCCTGCTCGACCTCACCCTGCCCACCCCCGCCGAGAATCTCGCGCTGGACGAAGCCCTGCTCGACGCTGCCGAAGACGGCGTGGGCGGCGAAGTCCTCCGCTTCTGGGAATCACCCACGCCCTGCGTCGTCGTCGGCTACGCAAACAAGATCGCCAGCGAGGTCAACGTGGCGGCGTGCGAAGCGAAGGGAATTCCCATCCTGCGTCGTTGCTCCGGCGGCGGAACTGTGGTGCAAGGCCCCGGTTGTTTGAACTACGCCGTCGTCCTCCGCATCACCGAAACCGGCCCAACCCGCAGCATCAGCACCGCAAACCAATTCATCATGGAACGCGTGCGCTCGGCGATTTCATCTATCAACCATCCACCATCCACCATCAACTTGTCCGTTCGCGGCCACACCGACCTTGCCCTCGGCAATCTCAAATTCTCCGGCAACGCCCAGCGTCGCCGCAAAAACTTTCTCCTCTTCCACGGTTCATTGCTACTGAACTTCCACCTCCCGTTCATCAGCGAACTGCTCAACATGCCGTCGCTCCAGCCCGAGTACCGCGCCAGCCGCGCCCACGACGAGTTCATCACGAATCTGAATTTGCCCGCTAAAACCGTGAAGTCCGCGCTGGTTAGCGAGTGGCACGCCACAGAAAAATCTGAACTGCCACCAGCGATCCCCGCTGCGTTGCTCGAAAAGTACAACTCAGTCGCCTGGAACAAAAAGTTTTGATTTCTGGTTCTGCCCCCATATTTTCCAGAAGATCAACAGCCACTTTCAACCCAAGTCGCATCGCCTGCCGAGCGGTCCGTTGCATGATGCTGCCGAAGTCGCGGCGGCGGGCGTGCCGACGGTGATGATGTTTGTCCAAAGCCTGCACGGCAT
>JANNAO010000223.1:0-2046 GCA_031384405.1 Verrucomicrobiota bacterium
CACCCGCGCCCCGCGTGTGTCCGCCCGCGCCCTGGGGGGGGGTGCCGCCGTGCCCCACCGCGCGTTGTTCGCCACCCGAAGAACAACTTGGCGCGGTGGCGCGCAACGGTGTGGTGGACGAGGGCGTCCACCACCGCACGCGGTGGCGCGTGCGCTCCCCGCATCGCCGCTCAATGCGTCGCGCGCACGCGCACGAACTTGTAGGGCACATCGTTCGCGGGGATCAACAACTGCATCACGCCGTTCGAGCCTTGGAATGAACCGCCCAACAGCGACCAATCACTCAGGTTAGTTGACCAGTAAGCTTGGTATGTCACGCCGGGCACGCCGCTCCAGTTGAATACCAGATTCGTCTCGGACAGCCCCGAACTCAGCACCGGCGTGACGCTCGCCACGGTCAGGTAGTTGGCGTTGGCGATGTCGGAATTCAGACTGGTGTAAGAGCGCGTGCTGGGGACAAAACTGTTCGTGCCCAGAGTCGGTGTCACCGCGCCCGTCCAGCCCATCGGCAGTTCAAGCACGTAGTTGCCGTTCACGTCCGTGGTGGTTGCAGTGAAGCCAGTGGGTTGAATCAAGGCACCTTGCTGCGGGTTGCCTTGCAGATTTGTGACCGTGCCGGAAATCACGTTCGTGCCAAGGTTAGCTGCAAGGAAGATTGTTCCCAACTGACCCGCGTTCGCGCCGAAACCACCGCTGACGCTCATGCCGCCAGCAAACGTGTTGGATGGCGAATAAATGGCGATGCGTCCGCCGCCGCCGCCCCCACCGCCGAACAGATCGCCATCGCCGCCCGTTGCGGAAATGTTTCCGCTACCAGTCATCGCGCCCGCCGTGATCCAGATGCTGCCGCCAGAGCCGCCGCCGGAATCATCCTGCAAACCCGGATTACCATTTGCGGAGAGCGATCCATCCACGCTCAACGTCCCGCCGACGATCATCTGGACTGCGCCGCCGCCTTCGCTGCCGCCGAAGTAAGTGTTCGCGCCTGAGCCACCACCGCTGCCACGATCCACGGGCTTCGTCGCCGAGCCATAAGTTGCTCCGGCAATTCCACTGACGGACGAGTTGCCGCCGATCCCACCATACCCCGCACCTGAACCTGTGTTCGCCACCGTCCAACCTGCGCCGGGTCCTACCAACTGTCCGAATCCTTTACCATCAACAATGAGCGAGCCGCCCGCAGCGATGGTCACATCGCGTAAGACATGCAGGAACAGATTCGTTTCATTCGTTCTCATCGTCATGGTGCTGCCTGCGCCGACCCACAGATTGCTCAAGATGGGAAATGGCGGGATGGGAAGCACCGTTGCACCGCCAGCCACCGTCAGATCGAACGGCAGATTCGGGAGCGAATAATTCGTTGAGAGCGGCGTTTGCTCGCCAACCAACCCACTGCCATCTACCAGAAGCTGGCCGACGGAAGTGTTGTTCGCTTT
This sequence comes from Verrucomicrobiota bacterium, assembly GCA_031384405.1. GTDB lineage: Bacteria > Verrucomicrobiota > Verrucomicrobiia > Limisphaerales > JADLHS01 > JADLHS01. Next base: position 1,437 of record JANNAO010000223.1, read on the forward strand.
GGTGTAAATTGTTCCTGCGCCGCCGGTGTTGAATCCAGTGCCACCGCGTACACTCATCGCTCCGGCGAAAGAATTGGAGTTGTAATAAACCGCGATGCGTCCGCCGCCACCGCCGCCGCCGTTGACGCAATCTCCGCCATTGGCAGAAATCAAACCCGAACCCGAAAGCGTGCCGACATTCAGCCAAATACTGCCGCCTGAGCCAGCACCACGACCCACGGTGAATATCGGGGTTGCATCGGCTGAGAGTCGTCCGTTCAAGATAAAAGTTTCAGTCACATTTATCATCGCCGCGCCGCCACCGGGGCTGAACGGGGAGGGCGAGACATAGCTGCCAGTTGCTGTTGGCTGTGTGATAGAATCATAAGCTGTCCCACCCGCACTGACATTATTCGTACTCCGCCCGCCGTAACCACCGTGCCCTGCACCCCGGTCATTGATCGCATTACCTGTTGTCGTGTTCGTACCTCTGCCGTCCAGATTAATCGCACCGCCTGCAAATACTGTCAGGTGGGTGTGAGACAAAATTCTTCCTTCAAGCTGCGATCTGGAGTGAGTCGTTGCGGGCGGCGTGTTGGTGGAGTCTGTATTTCCAAAAGTCCTCCAGGCG
>JANNAO010000371.1:0-10520 GCA_031384405.1 Verrucomicrobiota bacterium
ACGAGGACGAACTAGCCGTAGGCTTGGCATTGAAACTGTTCACTCACGACTCACTACGATGAACGAATCTATGAATCTGGATGAAACGATGCAGGAAGTCCGCGCTTGCGCGACTCGGATGAACGCCGAATACGGCGCGACGGTTTTCGATGAGTGGGTGGTGGTGTCGCTCCAACGCCCGCAAGCCCGCGTGCTCGCCTACTCCGGCCCGCGCGGTCAGGAATTTCGCCACAGTTTCTCACGCGATCTTGGATCGTTGAAGAGCGCATTGCTCACAGGCGGTCATCAGGTGGGCGATTTTGAATTTGCGCGTCACGCCACGGGGACTTGCTTTGAAGGTTTCATGGCCTTGGGCAACGACGCCTATCTGATCTGCAACAACACGAGTTCTTCGATGGATGAGATCGCGAAGAACCCTCGCTGGTTGAGTGCGCAAGTGCCGTTCGCTGACCTGGGCGAAAAGATGTGCGCGCGGCAGATGATGGTTGAGGCGTGATCAGTTCGTTCTGGTTTCGTTCCAATCCAGATTCGTCTTGCTGACTAGCAACGTGACGGACTTGCACTAACCTATTTGGGTTTTTGGAACGGTGATGCAATACAGGTTTTCTTTCCCACTGTCCCGGGTCTTATTTCCGAAAGTCGGCTGAGGCCAAGGAACGCCGCCTTCAGGCGGCAGAATAAGTAACTAGCCCGCGCTGCCGCCTGAAGGCGGCGTTCCTATGTCCCGGCAGCCATCTTAGCCTCACAAGTCTTTGATCACATCCGAAACCGTGTTGGTGAAACAACCGGGATTGATTCCGGGTTTCGATTTCATATTCTGTCCGCGTCCGCTCGTCTTGCGGTTGCAGGGCGGGCTTTTTGATTTACCCAACTCAATTATTTTATGGCATTGCTCAACGAAAATTACCTGAAACTCAAAGCCGGTTATCTCTTCCCCGAGATCGGTCGGCGCGTGAAAGCGTTTTGCGACGCCAACCCCGAAGCAGCCAAACGCCTCATCCGTTGCGGCATTGGTGACGTGACTGAACCTCTGCCCGCCGCCGTCGTTGCCGCGATGCACAAGGCCGTGGATGAAATGGCATCGCGCGACAGTTTCAAGGGTTACGGCCCGGAGCAGGGGTATGAGTTTTTGCGCTCGGCAATTGCGAAGAATGATTTCCGGGATCGCGGCCTCGACGTGGCGGATGACGAGATTTTCGTCAGCGACGGCTCGAAGTGCGATTGCGGCGCGATCCTCGACATCCTCGGCGACAAAAACAAAATCGCCATCAGCGATCCCGTGTATCCCGTCTATGTGGACACGAATGTGATGGTCGGCCACACCGGCCCGGCGAACGAGGCGGGCGCGTATGGCAAGCTGGTTTATCTCCCGTGCAAGCCGAGCAACGGTTTCATCCCCGAGCCGCCGAAGAAACATGTGGACGTAATTTATCTTTGCTCGCCGAACAATCCGACCGGTGCTGCCGCCACGCGCCCACAGCTCGAAGCGTGGGTGAAATATGCGCTGGAGCACAAAGCCGTGATTCTGTTCGACGCGGCTTACGAGGCTTACATCACCGATCCGGCGATCCCACATTCCATCTACGAGATTCCCGGCGCGCGTGATTGTGCCATCGAGTTCCGCAGCTTCTCGAAGAACGGCGGTTTCACCGGCACGCGCTGCGCGTTCACGGTCGTTCGCAAATCACTCAACGCCTACACCAAGTCCGGCGAAGCGAAACCGTTGCATCCGCTCTGGTCGCGCCGCATGACCACGAAGTTCAACGGCGTGAGTTACATCGTCCAGCGCGCCGCCGAAGCTCTCTACTCGCCCGAAGGCAAGGCGCAGGTGAAGGCACTGATCGAACATTATCTCGCCAACGCAGGCGTGCTGCGTCGCGGCGCGAAGAAGGCGGGCCTGAAAGTGTTTGGTGGCGAGAACGCGCCCTACATCTGGGTTCGCACACCGAAGGGAGTCACAAGCTGGCAGGCGTTCGACAAGATTCTCGGTGACGCGAACGTAGTCATCACGCCCGGATCGGGTTTCGGCTCGAAGGGAGAAGGATTCTTCCGCATCAGCGCGTTCAACAGCCGCGCCAACGCCGAGGAAGTCGCCCGCCGGTTGCAGGAATTGAAGTGGTGAAGTGTGGCTGGCCGCAGCGATTGAGCTACAGAATTTCCAACTTCACAAACTGTCCGGGCTGAATGTTGGCCACTGCGGATTGAATCAAAGCGGCGGCGGCTTCGATGCGGTGAAGGTCGTTGGTGGAGAGTTCGAGAATCGGGATGCGGCGACCCGCAAGGTTTTGTTGGTAGCGCATGTTCTGATCGGAAGTGATGAACAGATCGAATTTGCCTTCAGCCTGACTCAGCAGATCTCCGTTCTTGAGTCCGCCCCAACCTTGTTTTTGAGCAGTCGTGCAATCATGACTGACCAGCAATTTACGCATCGGCCACGGCACGCATTCATCCAGCAGGATTTTCATGAAGCCGGACTGAGTAGGGCGGATTCAGAGCGTGAAAGAACCGTGCTGGCCATCTCATGTGTGACGGATGGAAAGCATTCAAGGAACTCATCCAGCGTGTAGTTGCGTTCCAGATACTCGAACAGCGTCTTGATCGGCACGCGAGTGCCCTTGAAAACGGGCGTGCCGCCGAGAATCTCCGGGTCAACGGTGATGAGCGCATTCAAGTTCATGGGCGAAGTATAGCACTCGTGCTATCAGAAAGTAAAACGCAGCCTGCAGACGCGCGCCGCGATGGGTGTGATTAAACTCAGGTGAGGCAATGCGCTGCGGGACATTCGGCGGTAGGGCGCGTTGTCCTCAACGCGCCGCTGACTGGAACGAGGGCATCCTGATTCATGAAGACGGCGCGCAGGGGACTAACGCGCCCTACCTCAGCCTCACCCGGTTGTAATCACACCCATTTGTGCGCCCGAACAAAAATTATCATTTCTAAGGCGGGTTTTTTCCGGCATCGTCACTGATATATGGGAAAACGCCGCGAAGCCCGCGAAAGGGCCGTCCAGTTTCTGTTCCAGCACGATTTGAATCCACGCGAAGACCTCGACGCGGCGCTCAATGAATTCTGGGAATCCCAGCGCGCGGCATCCATCGCCGAGGATAAGGGCAAGGCGATGTGGAATGAAAAGCCGGAGTTGCCTCCGCCCACCGCCGCTGAAGCCGAGATGCGTCTCTTTTCTGAGCCGCTGATTCGCGGCACGTTGCAAGTCCGCGATGAAGTGGACGTACACATCAAGAAACACGTCAAGAACTGGGACTTCAGCCGGATCGCCCCGGTGGATCGCAACATCCTGCGTCTCGCCATTTATGAGATGCTGCATCGCGAGGACATCCCGCCCGTGGTTAGCATCAATGAGGCGGTGGACATCGCGAAGAAATTTTCCACGGAAGAGAGCGGCAAGTTCGTCAACGGCATCCTCGACAAGGTGAAGGCGGAACTCTTACGCCCGGCGAGGATCGTTACATGAGTCTAATGTCTAAAGCCCAAGGTCTAAAGTTGAACTCGCGTGCCCTGCGCGTGGCGACTCTCTTTGGGCGACTTCAGACTTTAGCCATTAGCCTTTAGACTAACAATGTACGCCGATCTCCATCTCCATTCGCATTACTCCGACGGCACGTTTGCGCCCGAAGAGATTGTCGCGCGCGGGCGCAAGCAGGGCTTGGGCGCGTTGTCGCTCACGGATCATGACACGGTAGAAGGTTGCGAGATGATGGCGAGCGAGTGCGCGAAGGTGGGGTTGGAATTCGTCGTCGGGACAGAGCTTACTTCCGAGCATCAAGACAACGAGCTGCACATCCTCGCTTACTTCGTTGACCCCAAGAACGAGCGGTTGCTTCGTGAGATCGCCAAGTTCCAGATCGTTCGACAGGATCGCATCCGCGAGATGGTGGTGAAGATCAATGAACTGGGTGTGCCGTTGAAAGTGGAGGATGTCTTCGCGCTCGCGAATTGCAAATCGCCGGGTCGCCCGCATGTGGCGCGAACGCTTGTGAAACAAGGCATGTGCCGCACGCTGGACGAAGCCTTCGAGCGTTTCCTCAAGAAGGGCCGCCCCGCGTGGGTTCCAAAATCCAAGATGTCATCGCTCGAAGCGATTGAATTGATCCATCACGCTGGCGGTCTGGCCGTGCTGGCGCATCCCGGATTGAACCGCACGGACGAAGTGATTCCTGAACTCGTCGCGGCGGGGCTGGATGGAATCGAATGTTTCCATACCAAACATTCGCCCACGACCTCGAAGCGTTATCTCGCGATGACGGAGAAATATAATCTGCTCGTCACTGGCGGCAGTGATTGCCACGGCATGAGCAAGGGTCGCCCACTCATCGGCAGCGTGAGGCTGGATCGCGAACGCTACGACAAGCTCAAGGCCGCTGCGCTCAAATGACGAATGTCGAAATCCGAATGACGAAAGAATGTCGAATGACTAATTTCCAAAACGCTGCAACGAACGCGCCTTCGTCATTCGGGCTTCGTCATTCGTTCGTCATTCGAGCTTCGTCATTCGTCATTTTCATTTAGCCCATGGGACTCTTCGCCAAATTCAAAGCTGGCCTCGCCAAGACGCACGCCAAGCTCACGCACGAAATCAAACGCATCGTCACGCGCTCGCCCAAGCTGACCGCCGAGTCGTTGGAAGAAATCGAGCACGCGCTTATTGCCGCTGATCTCGGCATGGCGATGACGCAGCAAATCGTCGCGGCGGTGAAGCTCGCCTACGAATCGCAGGGAACAGCAGGCCTCGATTACCTCGCCATCGCGCGGGCGGAAATCGAGAAGAGCCTTTCGAGCAACAAAGCGGATCTACTCAAAGCACCGAGCGGTCCAACCGTCGTTTCCATCGTCGGCGTGAACGGCACGGGCAAAACCACGACTTCCGCCAAGCTCGCGCACTACATCCAGTCACAGAACAAAACAGTACTCCTCGCCGCGTGCGACACCTTCCGTGCCGCTGCCATCGAACAACTCAAACTTTGGGGCACGCGTCTCAAGGTCGAAGTCATCGCCAGCGCGTATGGTTCGGATGCCGCGTCCGTGGCGCACGATGCCGTCACCGCGGCGCAGGCGCGTAAGGCGGACTACCTCTTCATTGACACGGCGGGCCGGCTGCACACCAAGCACAACCTCATGCAGGAGTTGCACAAGCTGCATCGGGTTATTGGCAAGCAACTGCCCGGTGCGCCTCACGAAGTCCTGCTCGTGCTCGACGGCAGTACCGGCATGAATGCGCTGAACCAGGCGCGTGAATTCAACAAAGCCGTCCCGCTCACCGGCCTAATCGTGACCAAGCTCGACGGCACGAGCAAAGGCGGTATGGTGGTGGCGATCCAGAAGGAACTCGGCCTGCCCATCAAATTCATCGGCCTCGGCGAACAACCGGACGACCTGCAACCCTTCGACGCGAAGCAATTCGCGCAGGCGTTGTTTGAGGAGTAGAAATTAATTGGCAGCTGTCATAGCTCCCAAAACTCTGCTACGTAACCGCTGAGCTTGCGCTTTGCAAGAATGGCCCACGGATGCAAGTCACCGTATTGGGGATCATTCAAAATCTCCTCCAGAGCGGGTAATAATGTCTTCATGTCTGCGTGACCAACGCGCACTGCGGGGATTTCCTTCCAATCCTTCAACATTGCAAGAATGGTCGGGCGCAGTTCTTCCCGTCGCTCAGGCTCAATTTGCCACAATGCACCCGCAGCGCTCACCGACCGGTTTTGCTTCCAAAGCTTTTCAAATATGGGAATAACATTTGTTTTTTGGTTCGGATCAATTTGCCATATCGTCCAAGCCAAATTAAACGCTCTGGCTGGAGAATGAGGAGATTCCAAAGCCTCTAATAGCATTGGAACGTATGGTTTTGCAGTAGGGCCAATCTCACCAAGCAAAGCGATGGCATCGGACTTCCAAAATAGTTTCTGGTTTGATTGCATTTCCGCGCGAGCTGCCCGAAGCGCGTGTTGTTGATAATTGGAGTCGACCCGCCAGAGGGAGCGGGCCGCGAATAGAGCATGCGTAGATGACAGCGATCTCAATAATGGGACGGCTTCTCTGGCTGGAGCGCCAATTTTCCCGAAAGAGGTAATGATATACAATCGCTGGACCACTTCCGCATTGTTCCGCTGCAATTCTTTGAAGTGTTGGATTAGTGTTGGCACAGCAAGAACTGCCCCGGGACCGATTTCACAAATCGTTGCAACCGCATCGGAAACTTGATTCGTCCCGGCCATAATGTTGACCAACACCGGCACGGCATTGCTGGCATCCTGACCAAATCCACTCAAGACTCGCAATGAGTTCTCGACTCCTGGCGATAGTGAATCATTTTGCAGTTGTGTTATTACGGCAGGAAGGACGTTGGTATCTGTTAGGCCCAGAATGTCTAAAGCTTGGGAAGCTCGATAGCCTGTTTCGTATTTTTGCACATGCAATACGCCAACCAACGCAGGAACAACTTCCGGTGAAGCAGACCCGATCGCCTCTAAAACAGAGATAGCCCAATATCGGTTGCCCGCATCGGCGCGCTGAATATCACTTTCATCTGCGTTCTTTTGCTTTGTAGCCCATTGACGAGTCAGGAATTCTGAGTTGGTGAGTGACTGAATCATTGCCGATGTTGCAGCTTTTGCTTTTGGTCCAAGCTGTATCAATTCAAAGGCCGCCTCGCTTTGCTTGGAGTGGATGATCACCGGCGGGTTGTCATACGGATGCCATTTTTTCCATACATCAAGTTCCTTCTTGGGCAAGGATTCTGTCCAGTTGCGGTTCGCCATGAAGAGATCAATCAGTTCTGACACCGTGCTCGTCTGCTCATCCAAGCCAGCGGGTATAAATACAGCCCCATCCAACGGAGCGTCAGTTGGCAGGGATTTGGATACGGCTATCAGATCCTTTTGTTCCTTGCTAAGGTTTCTCTCGGGGTTTGTTTTGCATCCAGTTAGCACGCCTGCAATCAAAACGCTAGGCAGCAAGACGAGCAGGCCGATTCTCATCCATCGTGTTTTTGAAGTAATGACAATGTCAGCCATAGAATGTGGGTGACGTTAACAAGAAGAGGAAACAGGACAAGCGTAAGTCGTGCGCATTAACATTCGTCAGCGCGGTTGATTTTCATTCCAGCAAGCAGTGCTTTCCTTTAAGCCTTTTCTCGTCAGCGGTTGTGGCGCGCGAGATTGCTAAATCCGTTGTGTTCCGCTAGTGTTCAGCCATGAAGCGGGTAGAGATAAAAGCCGACACTGCCTGGCGCAAATCGCGTCTGGCCGCGCGGTTGCTCATCCGCAGGGAATCCCGCCCACTCCGTCCGCGCGAGCAGGCGTTGGCCCGCCAGCTCAGTCAGGATTCCGAAGTGACCAACCGGCTCATTCAACAGGCGCTGTATTTTCTGGGCGTCGGTCCCCGCAAACATGCCTTCGATCAAAAACTGGTGGGCGGGTGAAATTGACTGGGCCACCCCGGCGGGACAGTTGCTCCAGAAATTTCTGGTCGCACTGCCCAAGGATCGTCCGTTTCACTTTACTCTCTACGGCTCGGCTCCGCTGCAACTCACCGTGGATCGCCAGTTGATGAGCGGCGACGTGGATTTGTTCTCCGATGACGATGAAGATTTGGCGGCTTTGATCGTCGCGGCGAAACTAGACAAGACCCACGGCGGTTTTTATCTCGAACCCGGATTTGAATTGAGCTTCCGCACCAGCCCCCGCTGGCGGCAACGTGCGAAGACCGTTCAACGCGACAACGTGACCCTGACCATTCCGCATCCGGTGGACATTCTCATCGGCAAGCTGGACCGGCTGGATGCCAAAGATTTGAAGGCGTTCGAGCGCACTGTTCAGTTGACGGGCCACCCCACCGCCGCCGAATTGAAGCGCGAGTTGCAGAACGCTGTGGATTTGTTCCGCCCGGCCTTTGATGACGATGCGCCGAATCGCTACCCGGAAAACACCCGCAGACTCTGGCGCGAACTTTTTCACGCCGAGATAGACATCCGCCAGGAAATCATCGAACCGGCGATTGCCCGGAGGAAGCAGGGTTACGGCGAACCCCCGCCGGACTACAAACAGACGCTGGGCCAATGAGCCAAACGTCGGGTATTGCGCTCCACTACAAGCTTTGTAAATTATCCCCGTGGATCCGCAGGACATCTTCGCGGTCGCATTGCTGACATTGCTCTGCTTCGTGCTGGGTGGTGGCGTCTCGATGGTCATTCTCGTGCGTCGGCATTTGCGGGCGCGGCGCAAATTGCTGGGAGCGGAGGAAGAGCAAGCGGAGTTGGCACAGGAGTTTTCCCGGTTCAGCATCGCCCCCTACAATCCTTTGCACGCACGTCGTCCCACGCGTTGGCTGGCGATCCGTAGTCGCGACACGTTGGAAGTGCAAGCGGCGTTGCGACTCGATAATCCCCGTCCGTGTTCGTGGGCAGAAGGTGTTTTCTCCTCGCGCAAACTGTTTATCGCGCCGCCAATCAACGGCTGGACGTTGGTGCTCGGTGCGGGTTTGCCGAATCCTGATGATGACGTGGACTCGTGTTATCGCTTCTTGCGGGAGTTGAGTCAGCGACTTGGGCATGTGCAGTTCTTCCAAGCCGACGAACTGTTGCAGCATCACGCTTGGGCGCAGGTGGAGTCGGGTCGCGTGTTGCGCGGTTACGCTTGGGCTGGGACGACGATCTGGAATCAGGGCGTGAAGACGAGTGCCGAGATTGCGCTGAGTATGAATTGCTTTGGCTACGGCGAAAATCCCGGCAGCGATGATTGGGCGGTGGCGGATCACATCGTGGCGAACGTGGAAAAGGTTTCGCAACTCGCGCAACGTTGGAGTTTTGACCCCGCTGAGATTGATCTGCGATTGGTGGCGCATCAATCCGGCATCGCGGGAACTGCGGCGGGGTGGTGAGGGGAAAGCCGTTGCAGGTTGCAGGTTGAAAGTTACAGGGTGATTCCACGCGCGACGACCGTCTGCAACTTTCAGCCTTCAACTTGTAACTCAGCAACGCGCGATTGGCTCTTGCCGTCGGGAATCTGTTATTGCAGTCTGCATTTGTCGCGGTTAACCAAACTCAGGAATCGTTATGTCACTCGAACTTGAACTCACAAAATTTCCGAAAGACACCAAACTCAAAGACGGCTCGAAGGTGAAGCTGCGCCCGCTCAAGCGTTCGGACGAGAAGGAGTTTCACGCGCTGTTCCTGACCATTCCCGAACAGGAACGCATGTTCATCAAGCATCGCGTCACTGACATCGGCGTCATCCGCGAATGGTGCGAGGGCATTGATCTGGGGCGCAACCTGCCGTTGCTCGCGACGGATGGGAGCAAAATCCTCGGCGTCGCAACGCTGCACCAACAACTTGGCGGTTGGAAGCGCCACATCGGGCGCGTGAGCGTGCTGGTGCAACCGGCGACGCGCGGTCGCGGCATCGCGCGCGGTCTGATCCAGGAGATCGTGGAGATCGCCCGCGCGACTGGGCTTGAGAAGGTGGAGGCGGAATTCATCGGTGGTCAGGCGGCGGCGATCCACATGTTTGCGATGCTGGGCTTCAGCGAACTTCTGCGGCTGGACGATTACGTGAAAGACATGCAGGCGATCAAACACGACTACGTGTTGATGGGCTTGGACCTGACCACCGATGAGGAATACACGAGTGCTGCTGGCTAGAAAAATGCGTCCTCCTGAAACTTGTCCCAACTGCGGTGCGGATGTGCCGCGCAACGCGAAGGCTTGTCCCGGTTGTGGTGCGGATGAGAACACGGGTTGGGCTGAACACGCGCAGCAAGCCACCACTGCCGATCTTGGATTGCTGGACGACGATTTCGATTACGATGAATTTACGAAGCGGGAGTTCGGCAAGCCATCGCCCAAACCAAGCGGACTTCATTGGGTCTGGTGGCTGGCGGGAATCGCAGTGCTAATCGCAATTCTTTTCACCTGGGTTTTATGAGCAACACAACTTCGCCTCAAGTCTCCAACCGCCTCATGTCGCTCGATGCGTTGCGCGGGTTCGACATGTTCTGGATCATCGGAGCGGATTCACTCGTGTATGCGCTGAGTCGCATGAGCCAGAATCCCGCGACTAAATTTCTCGCCGAGCAGTTGGATCATGCGGAGTGGGCGGGCTTCCGGTTTTACGATCTCATCTTTCCGCTGTTCGTCTTCATGGTCGGCGCGTCCATCGTTTTTTCGCTGACCAAAACCGTCGCCGAACAGGGTAGGGCGGGTGCGATGGCTCGCGTGCTCAAGCGCGGCGTCCTGTTGTTTGCGATTGGAATCTTTTACTCCGGCGGCTTTACGAATCCGTGGCCGGACATGCGGTTGATGGGCGTGTTGAATCGGATCGCTCTGGCCTACACGGTGGCGGGAGTGTTGTTCTGTTGGTTCAAACCGCGCACACTCGTTGCGATCTGCGGCGGCATTTTGATCGGTTATTGGGCGATGATGAACTTCATCCCGATCCGCGATATTCAACTGGAGAAAACCAATCTTGCCGCACTCGCAGAGCAGGGCGGAGACGCAAAGGCTGCAAAGT
>JANNAO010000301.1:0-9839 GCA_031384405.1 Verrucomicrobiota bacterium
GCCAGGCCGCTGAAATTCACGTGGGCGGTGATGTCCTTGTCGCCCGCATCCACCAGCGGGTTGTCGTCGGCCTGGTGGGCGCGGTGGCACATCAGCGTGCCGCCGTGGCGCTGCGGGTGGTAGTACGCGGCCTCGGGGAAATCAACCTCGCCAAGCTCCTGCAAAGTCAGCCGGAACTCTGCCGCGTGACGGTGCGCGATACCGACTTTCCCTGGCTCACCCGTTACGCGCCGCTCGTGAAATCAAACCCGCGCGCCACCAAAGAAGGCATCGCCGGTTACGAACTCGCGCTCAACTTCAACGGCATCCCCATTGAACTCATCCCGCGCGCCGCATCCGAGTTGAAAGGGAAATCCAGATTCCAACTCCTCTCGGTCAACGAAGCCGAGCAGAAAAAAAATCCGTGCGGCAAGATCATCACCCAACGCAAAGGCCAGTGGGAACTCGCCACGCGTGGCGAAAACTTGCTGGAGTTGCTCACTTACTGACGAGGGCTATCATCCGTGTCCACGCACCACGTAACACGCACCACGCAAGCCCCGACGTATCGTGGTCGCCTCGCGCCATCACCCACCGGCCATCTGCACCTCGGCCACGCCCGGACGTTTTGGTTCGCACAACAACGCGCCCTCTCTCACGGCGGCACATTGATCTTCCGCAACGAAGATTTGGATCGCTCTCGCTGCAAGTCGGAGTTTGTCTCCGCCATGTTCGGCGACTTGAAATGGTTCGGCTTCAATTGGCAGGAAGGCCCGGACTGTGGCGGACAATTTGCGCCCTACAATCAAAGTGAGCGCATGAGTTTCTATCGCGCCGCGCTGAATCGTCTTCGCGCCACCGGCCACATTTATCCCTGCACCTGTTCGCGCAAAGACATCGCCGCCGCCGCCCGCGCTCCACACGCCGAAGATGATGATGAACCGATCTACGCGGGAACGTGTCGACCGAAAGACAGTGACAAGTTGAAGGTTGAAAGTTGCAAGTTGGATGACCGCGCAGATCAACCTGCAACTTTTATCCTTCAACCTTCAACCCGCTTCTCCTGGCGCTTCCGCGTTCCCGACGGCGAAACCATTTCCTTCAACGACACCCATCTCGGCCCACAATCGTTCATCGCTGGAAAAGACTTCGGCGATTTCGTGATCTGGCGGCACGACGATGTTCCCGCCTACCAACTCGCGTGCGTGGTGGACGACGCTGCCATGCAGATCAGTGAGGTCGTGCGTGGCGCGGATTTACTCGTCAGCACCGCGCGACAAATCCTGCTCTACCGTGCGCTCGGTCTGCGTGTGCCGGAGTTTTGTCATTGCCCATTGATGACCGATGACGCCGGAGTCCGCCTCGCCAAACGGCACGATGCTCTGAGCCTGTGCAAACTTCGCGAACGCGGCGAAACTCCCGAAGCGATTCGCAGCAAGTGGTAAAACCAACTCCGTTGGGTTCTTCGCTGTTTTCGGTGGAGCCACGGATTGAATAGACGCGGCAAGACCGGCTTCCCTCTCCCCTTCCGAAGGGGAGAGGGAGAATTATACAACGCCGCTCGACATCTTCTCGCCATCGCTTTGCGGCTCCACAGAAAACAGCGAACAACCCTCCGTTGCCTTGCCCGCTCCCATTTGTGTAGCTTCTCCGCAGATGAAGACGAAAATTCCAGAGCAGTTGGCCAGCGAAGTGCCACAGACCAAGTGGGGCAAAACCCTCCTCTCCACACCCGTCATCATGACCGTCATCGCTACGTTGCTCGCGGGACTGGCTTCCAGTGAGATGACCAAGGCGCAATACGACCGCGCTCTCGGCGCACAACTCCAGTCCAAGGCGGGCGATCAGTGGGCTTATTTCCAAGCCAAGAAACTCCGGGGCGCGATGCAGCAAAATTCCCTCTCGCTGCTCACCGCCACCGCTGAAGTCCGCTTGATCGAAAATCCTGCGCTGACGAAGATTCCTGCTCTCAACACCGCCAGCATGGACGAGAAAGTCAAAGCCGCGCTTGAAGCCATTGAACACCAGAAGCCTGAAACCGAGATCACCGCTCTGTTGAAATCCGTTGAAGACAACGCACTCGCCGCTGCACTCCAATCTGCAAAAGACAACGCACTCGCCTTTGACACCGCGCTCGCTCCAGCCAATCAAGAGATCGCAAAACTGGATGATCTGGCGGCTGGAGGAGACAGAGACGCCCAGCGGAATGTCACGGCGACGAAGATGCGTTTCAATGCGGCGCGATACGAAACCGAAGCGCGCCTGAATCAGGTCATCGCCGGCTTCTACGAATTGCAAGTCCGCAAGGCGAACATCTCGGCGGAGCGACATCACAAGCGCAGCGGGAAATTCTTCTTCGGCATGTTGGCCGCGCAAGCTGCGGTCATCGTTTCCACGTTCGCCATCGCCGCGCAAAAGCGGAATGTCCTCTGGTCCATCGCTGCCGTCGCCGGGCTTGCTGCCGTCACATTCGCCATCTACGTCTATCTGCGGGTGTGATCGAGCGGCAGGGTTATCCTCGAAGCGTCTGACGAACCTTCGTGCAACTTTCACGCGATTTTCGCGATGAATCATGGACTTTTCCACAGCGACCCGGCACACTGTCGCCGTTCCCGCTTTTGCGAGTTCGGGTCGAGGAATCATCTCTCACCACACAAGTTTTTATGAATAACGCACCAACCGCCAACCGAACCATCAACGCGACAGTCAGTCTCGTGACCAGTCAACTCTCACCCGGTGAGACTGAGCAACAGCGTTTCGCCCGCATCCTGGCACGTCCCGAATTCAAAACGCTCAAGGCCGTGTTCGACAGCCTCAACGTCGCGCCGTCCGTGATGCTTGCCGCCATCGTCACCACGAATTCCTACCAGATGTTTCTCGCCAAGATCGGTTATCGAGTCGTTGTGGTGCAACAAATCCACGAGAACGATTGCTACTTCCGACTGGGACCGAAAGGCGGCATCCGCGCCGTGCTGCCCGTTCACGACACCGCCACCTACAGCACCATGGTCACACTCGTGAACTATGATTCCACGGTGACCACCACGCTGAACTCCGTGGATTTCTACGATGAGCAACTGGCAGAATTCAAGACCCGCTTGATGAGCCGCTCTGGCAACAATCTTTGACCTGACCCGGCTCAACAGCGCGCGGCGCAAAGTCACTCCCCGGAACGCCGCCTTCAGGCGGCATCGGCATGGATCGCCACTTTGCTGCCGCATCACCACGGGCGCGGGATCTTTGGTCGCTTGCCGCGAACGTCCCGCACGCCTGATGTCTGGCGGATCGCAAGAAAGTTTTCAGCAGGCGGCGCGATGTTTTCTGGCGGCTCTTCAGATTCAGCCACAGCTTCCTCGATCGGCGGCGATTCAACGTCGTCAGCAGATTCAACCGGCATCGTCGCGAGCACTTCTTGGATCACGCCCAGCAGATCGCCCCTGCCCCGCTTCAATTCGGATGAACAATAAAACACCTCCGGCAACTTCTCGCACCATTCCGAAAGCCGCTCCTTGAACGCCGCGATGTTCGCCTGAACGATCTCGGCCTTGACCATATCCGTCTTGGTGAAGACGAGCACGAACGGGATTTGGTGGTTCGCGAGCCACTCCACAAATTCCAGATCAATCGGCTGAGGCGGCAATCCGGAATCAATCAGCGCGAACACGCAATGCAAATTCGGGCGATTGCGCAGATAGTCGAGCACCGCCGCGTTGAACTCCGCCCGATCTTTCCGCGCCAGATGCGCGTGACCGTAACCCGGCAGATCCACGAGCCGCCACGTTTTGCTCATCGTGAAAAAATTGATCAGCTTGGTGAAACCCGGCGTGGGTGAGACTCGCGCCAGCTTGCCTTTGCCCGCCAGATAATTCAGCAGCGAGGACTTGCCCACGTTGGAGCGACCGATGAATGCGAACTCCGGCAATGACTCGTCCGGGCACGACGCCAAGTCCGGCGCGCTGCAATGAAAGATGGCGGATGAAATGTTCATGTTGAAAACCTGACACCAGATCGTGCCAGAAAAACCGCGCCGCGCATACCGGCAAATTTACTCCCGCCGAAAAATTGGCGCATTTTGCCCCCGGAGCGCGACTGTGTCGAAGACCAGCCGCAGCCGCTTCAATAAAACCCGGCCTTTGGTTTTGTTGAAGTATTCAGTGTTTTCCATCCTGCTGCGGCTGGTCGAGGACGACACAGCCGCGCTCCGACAGAGTCGTTACCGTGTAAAGATTCGCCCGCAGAAAAACGCCTAAATCATGTGGCAGAACATCGCGTCGCGGAGCTTCGGCTCGAACCAGGTACTCTTGGGCGGCATGATGCCGCCGGCGTCGGCGATGGTCATCAAGTCCTCGATGCTCGTCGGGAACATGCTGAACGCGCAGGCGTATTCACCGCTGTTCACGAGCTTCTCCAACTCCGCCGTGCCACGGATGCCGCCGACGAAATTGATCTTCTTGCTCGTGCGCGGATCGGTGATGCCGAAGATCGGATCGAGCACGAATTTCTGGAGCAACGTCACGTCGAGCTTTTCAATCGGGTCGCTCGTGGCGGCGAATTGCGGACGAACTGTGAGCGTGTGCCATTGGCCGCTGATGAACAAACCGAGTTCGTGTTTGCGTGTGGGCTTGGCCGCGCCATTGGGTTTGATGACAAAGATGCCGTCGAGCTTCTGCAACAACTGCGCGGCGGTCAGACCGTTCAGGTCTTTGAGCACGCGGTTGTAGGGCAAGATTTGCATTTGGTTGTGCGGGAAGATGACGGTGAGAAATTGTCCGCTGTGGCCCGCGCCGTTGCGTGATTGATAAACGCGGCCCGCTGCCGCGCTGCGATGATGCCCATCCGCGATGTACAGGAACGGAATCTTCGCGAACTGCTCGGCGATGAATTTTATTCCGTCCGCATCACCCACCGTCCATGACGAGTGACGCACGCCGTCTTTGCCGGTGAAATCCACGTCGGGCTTCTCGGCGATCTTCTTCGCGAAGAATTCATCCATTGCAGCGACGGCGCGATACGTCAGGAACACCGGGCCAGTCTGGGAGTTGAGCGTTTCGATGTGGCGCACGCGGTCGTCTTCCTTGTCTGGGCGCGTGAACTCGTGCTTCTTGATGATGTTGTTCAGGTATTCCTCGACGCTCGCGGCGGCGACAAGACCGATCTGCGCGTGACTGCCCATGATCTGGCGATAAAGGTAGAAACACGGTTGCGCGTCATGCTTCAGTGCGCCCTGACTGATGAGCTTGGCGAAATTCTCTTTGCCCTTCGCATAAACTTCGGGCGAATAGAGGTCCACGCCAGGCGCGAGATCAATCTCCGGTTTGCTGACGTGGAGAAAGCTCAACGGATTTCCCTCCGCCATCACGCGCGCTTCCTCGGACGACATCACGTCGTAGGGCAGCTCGCAGATTTGGGCGGCGAGTTCGGGTTTGGGTCGCAGGGCGGCAAAAGGTTTCAAGGTAGCCATAAAATGAGCGGCGAAGATACGGATGCGGCGGCTGGAACGCACGGAAATTTCGGGCGAAGAAATGTTTGCGGGTGTGATTAAAGACGGGTGAAGGTGGGGCGAGCGTCCTCGCGAGTCGGGCCGAGGAATGAATGGTTTAACAAGGCTCGCGGGTACGCTCGCCCCACCTGCGCTGCTACGCCTCACCCGACTTTAATCACACCCAATGTTTGCCGGACTTCACCCAGCATCAGGCGAGAACGAGTTTCCATCTCGCGCATCGAAATAGTTTCCAGCATCCTTGCCGCCGAGATGAGCGAAGACGCCACACCCATTCCGCCGCACGATCCGACGATCACGCCGCATCGCCGCCGCCCGCGCTATAGCGGCAAGAACCCGCGCAAGTTCGAAGAGAAATACAAGGAGCTGGCGCCGGAGCGTTATCAGGAAACCGTCGCCAAAGTCATCGCGTCAGGAAAAACACCCGCCGGGACGCATCGCTCCATCATGGTGAGTGAAATCCTCGAAGCACTCGCGCCGATGCCGGGCGAGATCGCGGTGGACTGCACACTCGGTTACGGCGGACACACGCAGGAAATTTTGCCACGCCTGTTGCCGGGCGGAAGATTACTTGGTCTGGATGCGGATCCAATTGAGTTGCCGAAGACGGAAGCGCGATTGAGGGCATTGGGTTTTGGCACGGATGTTTTCACGACTCATCGCAGCAATTTTGCCGGGCTGCCGCAAGTTCTCGCGCAGGCTGGAGTCGCCGGAGTGGACATCATTCTTGCCGACCTCGGCGTGTCCTCCATGCAGATTGACGATCCCGCGCGCGGCTTCTCCGTGAAGCTCGATGGCCCGCTCGACATGCGGATGAATCCACAACGCGGACAACCTGCTTCGGACTTTCTGCAAAAGATAAGACCCGACGCGCTCGTCAGTTTGCTCGGCGCAAACTCAGATGAACCCCACGCTGCCACGCTCGCGCCGTTGCTCGCCGGAAAATACTTCGCCACCACTCGCTCCCTAAGCGACACCATCAAGAAAGCCTTGCCGCGATTGAACAAGGACGACGTCAACATGTCGGTGCGGCGCGTGTTCCAGGCATTGCGAATCGCCGTCAACGACGAGTTCTCTGCGCTCGAAACGTTTCTTCGCAATCTCCCGCAATGCCTGAACCCCGGCGGACGCGTGGCGGTGTTGACGTTTCACTCTGGAGAAGATCGGCGCGTGAAGAAGGCATTCGAGGCGGGATTCCGCGACGGACTTTATTCCGAGATCGCGCAGGAGGTGGTGCGTCCCACGCCTGAAGAACGGAATTCAAATCCCCGCTCCGGCCCGGCGAAACTCCGCTGGGCGAAGCGGGCGTAGCGGCAGGCATCCCTGCCTGCCGTAGAGCGCGTGCATCCTTGCCGCGCGGAAATGGCGTGGGAGTTTTGTGCCGCGCACATTTGTTTCAAGGCTTCCTGTGAAAAGTCTTTTCCGGCTCTCACAAAACTTTCCAGCGTCTCAGCCTCGCGAAAGAATTTTCCGGGCGGCAAGGATGCACGCCCTCTACGGCAACCAAGGATGGTCGCCGCTACATCACCTTCTTGACTCACTTCCGTTGCGTTCTATCATGCGCGCTCGATTTATTTTATGACAAAGATCCAGAACATCCAGGCGCGCGAGATTCTTGATTCGCGCGGAAACCCAACCGTTGAAGTTGACGTGACGTTGCTCTGCGGCACCGTCGGGCGCGCCGCTGTGCCCTCGGGCGCGAGCACCGGCGAACACGAAGCCGTAGAACTCCGCGACGGCGACAAGAAGCGCTATCTCGGCAAAGGTGTGCAGAAAGCTGTCGCCAACGTGAACACCAAGATCGCCAGCGCGCTGCGCGGCACGGATGCGCTCGATCAACTCACCGTGGACGCCAAGATGCTCAAGCTCGACGGCACGGAAACCAAATCCAAGCTCGGCGCCAACGCCATTCTCGCCGTCTCGCTCGCCACCGCTCAGGCCGCTGCGAAAGCCCTCGGCCAGCCGCTGTTCAAATACATCGGCGGACCGAACGCCAAGGTGCTCCCCGTCCCGATGGCCAACGTCATCAATGGCGGCGCGCACTCCGACGCTCCGATTGATTTCCAGGAATTCATGATCCAGCCGCACGGCTTCAACACCTTCAGCGAAGGCTTGCAGGCCATCACGGAAATCTTCCACGCGCTCAAGAGCGTGTTGAAGAAGCGCGGCCTCAGCACCGCTGTCGGTGACGAAGGCGGGTTTGCTCCGAAGTTGAACAGCGTGGAAGACGCGATTGAATCCATCCTCGAAGCCACGAAGAACGCGGGCTACAAGGCGGGCAAACAAATCTATCTCGCGCTCGATGTCGCCGCGTCCGAGTTCTACAACCACGACGGCACCTACACCTTCAAGAAATCCACGGGCAAAACCATCAGCGGCGAAGAACTCGTGAACTTCTACGCCAAGCTCGTGGCCAAGTATCCGATCGTCAGCATCGAAGACGGTTGCGCCGAAGGCGATTGGAAGCACTGGAAGCAACTCACCGACAAGATCGGCAACAAGGTGCAACTCGTCGGCGACGATCTGTTTGTCACCAACGTGAAGTTCCTCCAGAAGGGCATTGATACCGGCACGGCCAACTCGATTCTCGTGAAGGTGAACCAGATCGGCTCGCTCACCGAGACGCTCGACGCCGTTTCGCTCGCGCAGAACAGCGGCTACACCGCCGTCCTCTCGCATCGCTCCGGTGAAACCGAAGACGCAACCATCGCCGACATCGCGGTTGCGACGAACTGCGGCCAGATCAAGACCGGATCCCTCAGCCGTTCCGACCGTCTGGCGAAGTACAATCAACTCCTGCGCATCGAACAGTTGCTCGGCAAGAACGCCGTGTATGCTGGTTTGACCGCGCTGAAGAAGAGCAAATAAGCCCGCGCAAACAATACAAACCCCGGAAGTCGTCACTGGCTTCCGGGGTTTCTGTTGTTTGAAATTCGTTCAGGAAGTTCGGCTGCGTTTGCCAACAAACGCAGCGGCACCCAACGCCAGCAATCCCAGCGAACTCGGCTCAGGGACGACCGCGTATCCGTATTGCAAATGATCCAGTTCCCAATCGGTGCTGCCGGGCATCGTCACCTTGATGGACTTGATGCCGCCGGGCGCGTTCACGATTCCGAGAAAGCGGTCTTCCGCAGTGCCAAACGCATTCGAGCCGTCGCCGACGGGGAACGAGCCGAAGACACCGAGCGAAATGTTCGCCGCATCGAACGCCTCCAACTGCACATTGCCGAAACCGTAAGTGGGCGTGGCGATGCCGACATCGGCCCACACCAAGCCGACGTGCGTGGGCAGTTGTCCGCCAAGCACTGCCGCATTGAACGTGAAGTTGAGGCTGTTGGTTCCGTTGGAATAAAACGTCCACACCCCACCGCTCACGGAGTCTGAACCGAAATTCACCGGCACACCGGCTGATGCGGAAACGCCCGGCGTGTTGAGCAAGCCATCTTCAAAGTTTTCCAGGTGAAAGTAATTGAAAGAGACGCTGCTGAACGGACTGCCAGCGAAACTCGTGTAAGGCGTCGGGCCGACGTATTGGGCTTGGGCGGAAATCGTAGCGCCCAGAAGCAGTGTCGCGCAGGCGAGTTTCAGCGATTGAGCCGGGGCAAACGAAGTTGTGGCAGTTGAACGCATGGTGTGTCTCCAAAAATAAAGTTGGTTGTAAATTTCTAATCCTGAGAACCCACTCGGATACAACTGTTTTACCACCGCGCTTTTGAAAGTCAAAAGGTGTTTCTTGTTATCTTGATGTTCGACTCCGTGTTATACCCGACGAGTTGGAAGAGTTGCTGTCATCACTAACTTCCGGAATTATTATTTCTTCGATTGGTTCGCCAGCATCTTGCGCCATTTCTTCTGGCCGTTGGTGATGATGCTGCCGGGTTGCGTGGTGTAGTAGTCGTACCGAGTTTGTTTTTTGCAGCCATCGCTTCAAACGTTTCGTAAACGATTCCGTCCCGCCCCGGAAAGACGGGCTGGCTGTTCGTCAGATTGTAGAATCGCGCCCAGCGGATTTCACCGCCGTCCAAGCTTGCGGCAAAATATTTTTTCCCAGTGTCATTCGTTCGGAAAATCCCTGTAGGCGACGACGTAAGGAGTCGTCCCGGGAAGCACTCCTGACGTCGTGCCCTACAAGGTTGGAGTCCGGTAATCGTCCGGGAAAAGGATTGAAAAGCTTGGGGGAAGTTATCTGTGGCGGATGTTGATTTCATAGAAATCAGCAAGCCGCAACGAACGAGCCGAGTCCGGCTGAGATGGATTGCGTTCATTTGCATGGGCGACCTTGCTTCTGGGTGAGTGAATTACACCACGCCTTTGAGAGGGCGTCAACGGTCGGTTTGTCCAAGCGATGTCGTGAATGGAC
>JANNAO010000337.1:0-19177 GCA_031384405.1 Verrucomicrobiota bacterium
GTACATCAACATCAAACTTGCATTGCTCGGTTGCCAGCCAGTGCGCGCAGGAGATTCGTCGGAGTCCTCAGACATCGTCTCCGCATTCGCCGCGCAATATCAGGAGAAGGATCGCTTGCTCGGCCAATATCTTTGCCCCGCCGATCAGCGCATCCAGACGTTTCTCTACGATTATCTCCAGGACGTGCCCGTGCCGCGTTTGCCGCTGCGAACATTCACGCTGGATCGCGCGGGACTCGCGCGCGTGTTGTCGTTGCCCGTGGATCGTGATGAATTTTCCTCGGACATCATCACGTCGTTCCGCGTCAAGAACGGTGTCTTGCATAATCCCAAGAGTGATCGCCGCACCACGGCGGGAATTTTCCACGTCACCGAAGGCGGCTTGCCGATCCCTGATGACAAACTCGGCGTGCCGAAACTGACCTTCGCCAAGATGCTCGGCTTTGCGCTGAATCCGCCGCGCGACCTGATGCGTCTGCCGTTCACCGCCACGCAAACCCAGCCCGCTGAGTGCTTCGTGTCGCTGCTGCTGCGCCCGATCGTTTGCCCGGAAGTTCCCGGCTTCACGTCGCAGAAGACGATGGAAGTGCGCTTCTTCGTGCCGGGCAACATGGTGAGCAATCTGGATTTCGTCGAAAGCATCTTTGGCAATGCAGGCGATCCGCTCCTGCCGGAGAATGATTCCGGTTTGGACACGGAACATTGGACGGGCCACACGGGCTGCGTGATCCTTGCGCCGCATCTGGTTCGTGTGACGAAAAAGGCCGCCGGGTTGCCGGAATGGAAAGATGCCACCGAGCGTCAACGTCGCGACGGGATGTGTTGGAAGGACGAGGCTGAACTCTACAACAACGGCGGTGCGTTCAAGCTCACCTGCCGCGATGAACATGGCGTCATCGTCACCATCATCGCGGACAACTATTTTGGTTATTGCAAGAAAGAGGTGAAGACGCAGATCAGTTACGCGGCGAATCTGTTCGGTCTTTGCGAGGAGGAACACGCGGGCGGCGCGCTGGTTTTTCCGGCGTACGATCTGGGTGAGGAATTTGCCGGAGGCACACACGTCCGGCAACTCGGTCACACGTTCAAGGAAGTCGCGGCGGTCTATAGCGATTTCATGGACGTGAAACCGGAAGGCTACGGGGTGGACAAAAAGTTTGCAGACATCCTCTACGTGCCCGAACACGCGCGATTCGATCTTCATGCTCAACGCGTGACGTGGAAGAATGAAACTGGCGAACACGCGATCAAACTTCTACCCACGCAGACTTATGTGCGTCCGTCTGGTTACAAAGTCCGCATGGAAAAACCTCCGGGAGCGAATCGCGCATGGCGACTCGTCGGCATCGCGGGTGAAGGATTGCTCTGCCACAAACCCTGCACGGTTTCCGGCGGCGGCAAATCTGAAATCTCCAAACCCATCACCGACGCGATCCTCACCGGCCCGGTGTTCGTCGCCGACGTGAAGTCGGACATGAACAAGGTCGCGCGACTCATCAATCGCGATTACTCAGATCGGTTCAAGGACAAAGCCCGCGTGGACAAACGAGCCGTGCTGGATTCCGCCCGCTCGCTCGGTTCAGTCATCAAACTGCTCTCGCCGGACGAACGTGATTTCACTCCCGAATACAACGAGTGGCTCGCGAGTGTTCCGCAATACATCAAGGAACTCGTCTTCGTGGTGAAACGTTATTTCAAGCCGGAGTGGGGCGCGAAGTGGCGCGAGCATTTCAGCGTGGACATCATCAACGGCACGCCCGGCAACGAACTCAAGTGCGACAATCGCAAACTCGTCACCACGCATCTGCGCGTGGGCTTCGATGACGACGGCGCGTGGCGGACGTTTGGGTTGCGGAAAGATTTTTACCCAGCGGTGAAGATTCAGGCCGAGGACGACATCACGGCTTCCGTCGTCGTGCCATCGGATAAAATCACCACCGGCATCATCGCGAGTGCTTCACCCGGACGAACCGACTCCGGCAACACGTCTCGCATGGAGCTGGCCACCGCCACGAACACGAACTCGCTCAAGTTCGTGACCAACTGCGAGCGTCGCTTGTTCCAACGTCCCGACGATGCGATCCATCGCGGCTACGACAAGATGACGGAGAAGGATTTTGTCCGCTCGGACAATTTCTTTTCCAACTACGAACCGCTCGATGTGGAGGATGCACGAGCACTCGTGGAGGAAGCCATCGGGTTCAATCAGTTCACCGAGCCGATGCAATCGCTCATCCGCAACGTCGCGGAAAATAATTCTGCGAACTACTTCGTCAGCTCCGCGCACCCGCGCATCGTGGAAGGCCAGCCGAGCAAAAACCCGCGCTATCTCCAGATACGCCCCGACCTGCTCGCGCCGCGCGAAACTCATCTCGCGGAAATGGCCACGCGCTTGCGTCGGCATGTTCCGCCGGGCTCGCCCGTTCACAATCCTGTCGGCGCAGTGCTGCCCGGTCGTCGCAATAATCCACCTGAGCCAGGCATCCGCTCGCTCGCAGTGTTCAATCCCATCCACTACTTCGAACTGCCGGAGTTGTTCATGGAATTCATTTGCAGCATGACGGGCAAATCTCCTTCCACCACCGGTGCTGGATCGGAAGGCGCGTTGACCAAAGGCCCGTTCAACGCGTTGCCGCCGATCATTGATCTGAACAACGCGCTCGTCTCCTTCTTGCTCACCGGTCACGACGCGTTCGTCACCGCTGCGGGATACGTTGGACCGAAGTTTCGCGTGGATCACGACGTCAGCCTGCTCGTGCCGGAAGTCTGGTGTCACATGGATCCGCCGGAGCGAGATCCGCAATTCCTTATCGCGAACCATTACCTGGACAAGTGCGAGGACTTTATCCACTACGGTAAAAAAGTTCTCGCGAGCCGGCTGGGTTATCGCATCAACATCCGGTTCGTCCATGCGTTCTTCGGACGCGTGTTCAATCATCCGCACGCCGTCTTCACCGACACGATGCTCAAGCCAGAGTTGCAAGACATGGCGGTGTTCGTGGACGGGATGGAGAACATCATCGCTACACAGAAACGCGTCGCGAAGATGTATTTTGACGATGGCAGCATCGCGCAGGCGTGCCCGCCGTTGTTGGCGTTGCTGCACATCATGCTGCACGATCAATGGCAGGGCAAAGACCTGGGCCACCCGGAAGTGCGGAGCATGTTCACGCGGGAAAATCTTCTGGCAAGCGATTGGTATGCGGCGCGGCTCAAGGCAAAACAGACCGTGGATCGAAATCTCTGGAAGCGTCACGTCGAGTATCTCGACAAGTTCCTGAAACGCGCCAGCCACACTGACGAAGCCACGCGACTCCACATTGCAGACCGCCTGGTTCAAGCGCGGAAGAAACTGAGTGAAGTCGAAGCCGCAGATTATTGGAAGACGCTCACCGGCACGCTGGGCGCAGAGATGATTGCTTCGTATCGGTAGAGCGTCCGGCGGAACTTGATCAATCCAGGACGCTGCCTGCAGGCTGCGCTTGCGGGCAAACCGTGTTCGCCACTGCGTGATGTGGCATTTCGCAACCTCGCTCCAAGCATTCCCACGCCGTAATTCGCGCGCATCTACCCGTGGTTCAAAATGTAATCTGTCGCAGACAGGATAGGGACAGGACAATCCCCGGTCTGACAGTGCGTTTTTTTCACCGAGTCCTGCAATCCGTCCCGTTGACAGGAATACCCTCCGTGTCATGCTCTGTGCAATCACTCGGCCCCCTATATGTATTCTTCCATCAATCGGACTTCATTCACCCATCCATCATTCGGCGTTCGACTGATGATGACGCTGACAATCGGCGTCCTGTCCTGCTTCACCGCTCGCGCTGCTCTGCTGGCTCACGAGCCGTTCACCAACGCGCCGGGCACGGCCATCATCGGGTCGGCGGACGGATTTGGTTTCAGCGGCGCGTGGCAGAATTACAGTTCCAGCGCGGGCGTTGCCACCAACACGAGCGCGGGGTTGAGTTACACCGATGGTCTTGGGCGCGTGCTCGTGGGCAGCGGCGGCGCGGGATTTTTTCAGGGCTTAACTTCTGCCAACACTTCGATGCAGCCGATCCGCGTGTTCAACTTCAGTCGCGGCACCAACGGCATTGATGGCGTGACGACGTGGATTAGTTTTGTCGCCGTGCGGCAAGGGCCGGTCAACTCAGGCAATAATCCGTACGCGCGCGGTGCAAATCTTCCGCACGATCTCAACACCGGAAACATTCAAAAGCTCGCCATCGGCAACAGCAGCGGCGCGGCGACGAATACGGTGGGACTCATTCCGCTGGGCAATGCAGCCAATCTTAAACGCTCACTCGTGGTGTATTCACAAACGAACTTCATCGTCGTGCGCGTGGATCACGTCGCGGGTTCGGCCAACGACAACGCGTATCTGTTCGTCAATCCCACGCTCGGCGTTGAGCCGTCTCTCGCTGCGGCGGACACGAACACGCTCGGCGGATTTGATTTCTCGTTTGATCGGCTGCGTGTGTTTGCGGGCGGCAACGCCAGCGCGGCGCAGCCTTATGCGGAGATGATCATTGATGAATATCGCATTGGAGAAAGTTATCTGGACGTGACGCCGTATGTGAATGGCCCGCCACCGCCGGTGAGTGGATTGGTCATCACCAACGCGCAGCAATCCGGTGCGAACGTGGTGTTGAGCGGCAGCGGCGGTTCGGCGGGCGGGACGTATCACCTGCTCGCCAGTTCCGATCTCACCACGCCTTCGACCAACTGGCCGTCTGTGGCGACGAACACGTTTGATGGCGCGGGCGCGTTCAGCGTGGGTCAGGCGATTGCGCCGGGCGTGACGTTTTTCCGCATCCGCACCGGTCAAGCCGCAGGTCCGATTGGGCCATCGTTCCTGAGCCAACCCGTGAGCATCACGTTGACGCAAGGACAAGCGGCGGTGTTTAGTTCGCTCGCCAGTGGGACTGCGCCGCTTTTGTATCAATGGTACTTCAACACGAACACACTGATGAGCGGCCAGACGGCGACGAACCTGTCGCTCTCGAACGTGCAGGGCACAAACGCTGGCAGCTACTCGGTGCGCGTGAGCAACGCCGGAGGAAACATCACGAGTACGCAAGCTGTGTTGACGGTGTTGTTGCCGCCAAGCATCACCACGCAACCGCAGAGTCAGAGCGTGGTGGAGAGCAACAACGTGGCGTTCACGGTTGTCGCTGGCGGCACTGCGCCGCTGAGTTACCAGTGGTATTTCGCCAGCGCGCCAGTTCCGAATGGGACGAATGCGACGCATGGGATCAATGGGGTGCTGACGAATCAGGCGGGGAATTATTTTGTCACGGTCAACAATCCCTACGGCGCGGTCACGAGCAGCGTGGGGGTGCTCACGGTGAATCAGCCGAACACGAACGGTGATTGGTACGTCTCCCCGACCGGCAATGACGCGAATCCCGGCAGCATCGCATCGCCATTCGCCACGTTGAACAAGGCGCAGTCCGTCGCGCTGCCCGGCAACATCATCTACATGCGCGGCGGCACTTATCTCCCAAGTTCCACCATCCGCATCACGAACTCCGGCACGGCGGGCAATCGTATCCAGTTGCTCGCGTATCCCGGGGAGACGCCTTACCTGAATTTCACCAACCAACCTTACGGCGACGCGAATCGTGGAATTATTTTTACGACGACCGCCAGCCATTGGAACATCAAGGGACTTGAGATCGGTTACGCCGGAGACAACGGCGTCAAGGTGGAGGGCAGTCATCTGCGCTTTGAACAATGCGTCTTCCATCACAACGGCGATACTGGTTTGCAGATTGGTTTTGGTCACACCGACGCGAATCCCGACGGTCAACTGGCCGCCTTCATCGAAGTCGTCAACTGCGACTCGTATGAAAACTTCGACGACGGCCCGACGAACGGCGGCAACGCGGACGGCTTCGCGGCCAAGATGCACTGCGGGCGCAACATCGTTTTCACCGGCTGCCGTGCGTGGGGGAATTCCGATGACGGTTGGGATTTGTTTGAAACGGATTACAGCGTGGTCATCAGCAACTGCTGGACTTGGCGGAGCGGTTATCTGGGTCAGGGCAACGGCAACGGTTTCAAGCTGGGGGGCAACGGCACGGGCGGCGATTCCATCGGCACGCACTACGCCTACAACTGCATTTCATTCAGCAACAAGGTCAATGGCTTCACGCAGAACAGTCACAAGGACGGCGTGGTGGTCATCAACTGCCTGTCCTTCACCAACGGCGCGAGCGGCTACAATTATTTCATGGAAGGCTCGCTCAACTCCGGCAAGCAAAACATCTTTCGGAACAACGTCGGCATCCGCCGCAATCCCGCCAGCACGAGCAACAACTTCATCGAGGACAACGCGCCGCTCGAACAGAACAACAGTTGGAATCTGGCCGTCACCGCAAACTACGCGGACTACGTGAGCCTGTTAGAAACCGCCGCCAAAGCACCGCGCCAACCGGATGGCAGTCTGCCCACCGGCTTCGCGCGACTCGTCGGCGGGAGTGATTTGATTGATGTGGGGATCAACGTCGGCCAGCCGTTCAATGGTGCTGCGCCTGATCTTGGACCTTACGAATATCCGTGAATCAGCGAACGGCGCGATAGAAGCGTTGCGGGAAATTAGTCGTCTGATGATCGCTCACGTTGCCGAGTCCGTTGGTGAGAATCACGCTGCCCACATTGGTCCACGAATTGAAATGCGTCGTCGCTTGCAGTGTGATGTTTGTCGTGGTCGGCCCGCATAGCTGGACTTCAAAACGGTTTGTCTCTTTGGCAAACGAAACAAATCTCGGCGTCGTGGATTCCATCGCGACCAGTTGAAGATCAAAACTGATGTCGGAACTGTTGACTGCGGCCTGATGAATCTCCACGGCCAGCGTGTTCGTGCCTTTGACGAGTAGTGAGGGATGGATCGGGTAACTGAACCACGCGTCTTCCACGTTGGTCGCCTGCACGCTCGAAGCGAGAGTGTTGAACGCGGCATTGGTGGCGAGCTGGTAACTCAGGACGTTCGCGCCGTTCAGATAAACTGCTGCGCCGTCATCCATCACCAGTCTCAGCGTGAGGCTTTCGATGCAGGGCGCGTTGTCCACCACGAATTGTTTCCGAAAGTAGGTGGTCACGAATTTGTTGGTCGCATTACCGCCGTAACTCACCACGTTTTTTTCATCGCCATTGCCGTAACCCAACTGCGCGATGCCATTGCTCCATGACGTGTCATTGAATTGCGGTGAACGCCAGGCGACTCCCTGATCCGTGCCCTTGTCGAGATACCTCCACGTCGCGCCCGCTGGCACGATGGTTTGAGGCAATCGCGCACCATCGCCGCTGATCCGCGCGAAGTAGAAGAGCGGTTGAGTGATGTTTGTTTCGCTCAACGTGTAATAGCCGTTGCCGTGCGCGTCGAACGCCACCGCCTCGCCGTTGGGTTCTGTGGGAGTGCCGATGACGGGAATGCTCACAGGCGTTGATGCCAACGCATTGCTGATGCTTTGACCATTCGTACGCGTCCACAGCCGGGCAAACTCCTCCTGTCGGATGATGATCTCGCGACCCGTCGGCGACATGTCCGCCGAGGACGGAATGTCGAAGCTGATGTTGCGGACGAAAGTCAGGATGACGTTTGTGCCGGAGTTCAGCGCGGCTTGCGTTGTCGAATAGATGCGGCTGGTCACAAACTCTTTTGTGATGATGAACAAATCGCCCGTCCACGGATCCACAAACAACGACTCGGCGTTGTGCGCGCCATCGGGATAATCAAGAGTGATGCCGCGCACGCCTTTCACGCCGACGGTGGGCGGGTTGGTGTGTTGACGCGAGTACACGGCGGGTTCAGGAATCTGATAGACGCGGACGGTGCTGCGACTTTCCGCGTTGTCGCCGATGTCACCGACGTAGAGGTAAGAGACATTGGTCAACGGCCCCGGCCCGATGCCGATATCCTCGTAATCCGTATGCGTCGCGCCGGTGAGATTGTAAGTGCCGAGGCGGCGACCTTGCGTATCCAAGGCGAAGAGCCGCGCTGAATCCCCCGAGTCGTTGTGAACCCACAGCACGCTGGCGTTGTTGCGGCTCGCGACGATGCCGGAACATTCGGTCAATCCTGATACTAAAACATTCCCGACATTGGTGCCGTTGGCGAAAGCGGGCGTGCCAGAGGATTCAACGATCATCAAATCCAACAGAAGTGCTATCAGGCAAAGTTGCCAGTTTTGAAAACGGTCTGGTAAATGATCCTTGATGGTCACAATTGAAAATTGATGCGCCCAATCTACGTGATGCCTGCCTCCGGTCAACGGCGGCGTGATGACTAAGATGGCCGGATGAAATCCAGCCGCCATCATTGGTCAAGGATGTTGGTGATTGAGCAGTCGGAAAAACGCCCAGCCCTTCAACGCTGTTGCACCCAGCACCAGTCGCCACGAATCGCCCTGACGCGGTTCACCTCTGCACCCGCGCGCCGCCGCCCTTCATCAATTTCTCCACCTCGCTCTTATCCGCCATGCTCGTATCGCCGGGCGTGGTCATCGCCAGCGCGCCGTGAGCGGCGCCGTAGTCCACGGCTTTCTGCGCGTCGCCGGTGGTCATCAATCCGTAGATGAATCCGGACGCAAAGCTGTCGCCGCCACCGACGCGATCCAAGATTTCCAGATCAGGATACTTCCGGCTCTCGAAGAATTTTCCGTCGTGCCACGCGATTGCCGCCCAGTCATTGATGGTCGCGGTCTTCGCCGCGCGCAAGGTCGTGGCGGTGGCTTTGAAGTTCGGGAATGTTTTCACCGCCGTCTCGATCATCTTCTTGAACGCCGTGACATCAATGTGCAGAAGATTCTCGTCCGCACCTTCGACATGGAAGCCAAGGCACGCGGTGAAGTCTTCTTCGTTGCCGATCATCACGTCCACGTACTTCGCGATCTCCTTGTTCACTTCTTGCGCGCGTTTCTGGCCGCCGATGGATTTCCAAAGGCTCGGACGATAATTCAGATCGTAACTGACAATCGTGCCGTGTTTGTTGGCTGCTTTCACGGCTTCAATGACCAGTTGCGGAGTCGTGTCGGACAACGCGGCGAAAATTCCGCCCGTGTGCAACCAACGCACGCCGAGCTTGCCGAAGATGTGATCCCAATCGAAATCCCCCGCCTTGAGCTGGCTCGCCGCCGTCAATCCGCGATCCGAAACTCCGACCGCGCCGCGCACACCATGACCGCGTTCGGTGAAGTTAAGTCCGTTGCGCGTCACACGACCGATGCCATCGAACGGCAGCCACTTGATGAACTCCGTGCTGACGCCGCCCTGCAAAATAAAATCTTCGAGCAACCGTCCCACGTCATTGTCCGCAAACGCAGTGGCCACCGCCGTCTTCATGCCGAAACAGCGGCGCAGTCCACGCGCGACATTGTATTCGCCACCGCCTTCCCAGACGCGGAATTCGCGCGTGGTGCGGATGCGTCCCTCGCCGGGATCGAGGCGCAACATGATTTCGCCGAGCGAGAGAAGGTCGTAGGCGCAAGAGCCAGCCGGTTTGATCTGAAGTTTGGACATGATTCAAAGTTGTTTTCGAGCGGCGAAACTCTGTAAGGAAACACGGATAAACTCAAACAGATTTCAGTTTGACCAGTTCAATTGGTTTAACCACGAAACACACAAAACACACGAAAGAGGGCACAGAATGAGAGGGTGGTTCGGGGTGGGGTGCGTCACCAGTGCCCCATTGAATTACGGAAGGCGAGACGGACGTATTTGGATAAAGCCAAAACTCAGAAACTCAAAAAGAGACGGGGATTCGCCTTTTTATGAGTTTTTGAGTTTCGGCTATATTCTGCGGTAGTGGCGGGGCACTACCCTGTGACAATCTTCCCCAAAACCACCGCACGCCGCGCGCCAGTAGCAGACGCAACGTTGCTGGGTCGTCCTCCCAAAGTTTCGTGCGCTAGGATCGCGAACGCGAGCGGCTCCTTGGCCGAGCTATCCATCCCAAAATCTTCATGCCCGCAAACGGTGCCAAACCCAGCGCGGTCTTGGAGCATCCGAACCAACGTGGCATTTCGCACTCCGCCGCCACCGAGCACGATCTGCATCCCCTCAAACTTACCAGCGTCCAGTTTTGGCAGAATGAAGCGGCGGTAAGCGTCTGCGATACTTGCCGCCGTGAAGTCGGTAGCCGTGGCAACGATGTCCGCGTCCGACAAACGCAGTTGGCGCGCTTTGGCCAACAGTCGTTTCACAAACGTTTCGCCGAACTCCTCGCGCCCGGTCGTCTTCGGCGGTTGTCGGCGTAGAAACGGATGGGCCATGCAATGCGCCAGCAATTTCTCAGAGACTTTTCCCCGCGCAGCCCAGCGACCATCGCGATCATAGGTTAATTTTCCGCCACTCAACTCTGTGACCACGGCATCCATCACCATGTTGCCCGGCCCGGTATCGAACGCGATCACGTCCGCCAGTTTTGCGCGCGGCGGAAGATACGTGAGATTCCCGATGCCGCCGATGTTTTGGATGATGCGCGGACGCACAGCATCAGTGAACAAAACCCAATCAGCAAACGGCACGAGCGGTGCGCCTTGTCCGCCTGCCGCCATGTCACGCACGCGGAAATCCGCCACCGTCGTGATGCCTGTCCGCTCCGCGATCACGCTCGGCTCACCGATCTGGAGTGTCGAAGGCGTCTTCGCGTTCGGCAGATGATGAACTGTCTGTCCGTGCGAACCGATGGCGGTGATTTGTGACGGCTTGAGTTTCGCCAGATGGATTGCCGACAACGCCGCGCGAGCGAAGTGTTCGCCCAGCACGAAGTTCAATTCGCAAATCTCAGCAACACTCCCGTGCAAACAAGCGTTCAATACGCGTTCGCGAAATGCCGGAGTAAATTTCTTGTGAACATGAGCGAGCAACTCAGCCCGAAGACCGCGCCCCGACCCGTCCAATCGCGCTACGACAGCATCAATCCCATCCGCCGACGTGCCAGACATCAGCCCGACGTAGAGCGAGCCAAGTTTGATCGGGCGGCGTGATGTTGTCATGCGGTCAGGCTAAAGAACGTGACGGAGTTGGACAAGCGCGCGAGTTGAGAGGGATCGGGAAATCAGTGCCGTAGGCACGGCATCTTTGTAGAAACCGACCACACAAAATCAACAAGCCCCGTCAGGGGCGACATATTCCCCAATCAATCCCCGACCGGTTTGAACACATAACGCACGTCGTACGCTACGTCGAATTTCTCCAACATCGCTTTGTATTCATCTGCAAACGACTGCTTGGCGTGATGTTTCTGCTGGTTCTCAATGTAACGAATCACTGCGCCGAGTTGGGAACGCGAATACGAAAATGCGCCGAATCCCTCCTGCCACGAAAACCGGCCCATCACCCATCGCTTCTCATTGATGAATTTTGACGAACCGGCTTTGATGTCGCGCACCAAATCCGAGAGCGCGGCATCAGGCCGCAAACCAACGAGCAGATGCAAATGATCCGCCACATTGTTTATGGCGATCATTTTGTGTTTCTGCGCAGAGACGATGCCGGTGACGTATTTCTGCAACTCGTCGTTGTGTTCGGGCGCAATCAGGCTTTGGCGGCCTTCCACTGCAAATACGACCTGGATGTAGAGTTGGGTGTAGGTATTTGCCATGCGCAAAAGATGTCGCTCCTGACGGAGCTTGAAAATCTTTTTTTACGTGGTTCTACATAGATGCCGCGCCTACGGCGCTCCGGCAGTGCGGTGGCTCACCCCAGCTCCGTAGGAGCGACATCCTTGTAGAAAACGTTCCGTAACGCATCAAGCCCTGCTAGGGGCGACATCGGGATGCCGCTCCTACGGAGCTTGGATTTTTGATTCGTCGGTATCTACAAATATGTCGCGCCTCTGGCGCTGAACGCAGATAAGTTGGCCACGCGGGGAATTCTCCCCGCGTGGCTGTTTGCCTTTTTAGTTCAGGCTGAGGTCAAGTTGCTCCCCATCGGATTTTACCCAGATGGGAAACACTTTGCCCCGCTTCGGATACATGACCCGACCGGTCTTTGGATGATGAATCCAAGGACGGAAGATCAGGACATAACCCGGGCGTGACCGACTATGTTTTCGCATAGTAAGTGCTCCTTGTGTTGGAACTCTAAGATTGACCGGAGAAAAGCCTGTGGCAGTATTTTGACGTATCAACACTGCGGGCGTTCGCCCCAGTTCCAGCCGTGAGTTCTTTACGACTGGAAAAGCTCTGCGCAGCTTCTAACTACGCAGAGTCTGCGAGACAACCTCGCCCTGAGAGAGAGTTTCCTAAACAGCTACACTCTCTCAGGACTTTTATCTTCGCCCCGACCATCGGCAATCAGAACGGTGGGACTCGAAACTTTTCTAGTCATGATATTTTTCCTTAGCTCTTGCTGCGGTTGACAATCAACCGCCAAAATTATTGTGGTTCTGAGTTTGGTTTGGATTCCTCAACGATCAATTGGAATCCAAGCCATGCTCGTATTCGCTCCAATTCTTCCTTTGTTACGGAAAAGGGAGCCCTAATTGTAATTTTTCTTTTACGTTTACCGTCCAAAAAGAGGGTTTGTATTTGGGATTCATCATCTGCTTCAAGTTCCGCACTACCGCTTCCATTTGGGCTAGGCTTTTTGATCGAATCTACCACTGGCGTTGGCGTGGCGGGCGAACCGAGTTCTGATGGAATTACAATTGTTCCGTCGGGCGAAATGAATCCTGCAAACTTAAGAGACGCCGCGAAAATACTCGCGCAAGCTTTTGCACACGACTTTGTGATCGATAGTGTTTCATCCTTTTCCAGCTTGTTAGCCACGAGTTCAGTGTTAAGCCGCTTGCCGATGTGTTGGTTCACTATGTCAGCGTAAGTCTTTATCCCCATGATCGCCTGGGTAAGGGCGAGTTGTTTTGCCCCATCTGTATCGGGCTTAAGGTAATCAAGTGCGATCTTTGTTAATTCAGGCTTGGGAGAGTTCAAGAGCCTGAATAATCGAGCTGAAACCATCCGCCGGTAAAAGGGAGTCGAGGTGGGGTTGGCGTATCCACAGCCTTTGGCTACGTCCGGCAGCGCTGCCGTTTCAAGAGCCTTCTCGTGAATGGTTACCGCGAGCTTGATAGCTTCCTCAATGTCATACATTGGAAGCTCGTTCGTTGATTCCTTCTTAGTCGTCTCAGCCATGAGATGCATTATCTTGATGAAAAACCAACCGTCAACAAGAAAAACAATAAAAACGTAACCGGCATGTTTTAATGTTTGCGACCTTTTTGGTGGGTGCGGTTTTCTTTCTCCTCGCGCCGTCGCCATATTTCTGATTCCCTCTGCACTGCCCGGATTGTCTGGGCATTCTGTCTACAAAAATTATGGACTCGTTACCTACTGTCATGCTCAAACCCGGCGATGCCGATCGCGTTGTCGCCGGTCACCCTTGGATCTATCACGGCTCGGTTCTCCGTCTGTCCGCGCAGGCGGGTGATGGCGAACTCGTGCAGGTGAAGGATCATCGCCAGCGTTTGCTCGGCGTCGGCTTCTACAATTCCAAATCCAAGATCAACGTCCGCGTGCTCTCGCCGGATCGCATTGAGGTGGATCAAAACTTTTTCGACGAACGCATCGCCGCCGCGCTCGCCGTCCGCAAACGGCATCTGCCTAACGCGTCGTCGTTCCGCGTCGTGAATGCGGAGAGTGATTTTCTCACCGGCCTCATCGTGGACAAATACGAGGACGTGATCGTGATCCAGATTTCCGCGCTGGGCATGGAGAAGCGCAAGCCGATGATCGTGGCCGCGCTGCAAAAGATTTTTTCGCCCCGCGCCATCATGGAGCGGAGCGATGTGGCATCGCGCAAATTCGAGGGTTTGGAAGAAGCGAATGGTTTGATCGCGGGCGAACTCAGCGGCCCGGTGACTGTGAATCTGAACGGCATCAAGTTCGAAACGGACATTCTTGGCGGTCACAAGACGGGCATGTATCTGGATCAACAGACGAGCTATCAGGCCGTGGCGCAGTTCGCGAAGGGCGCGAATGTGCTGGATTGTTTCAGCTTCCTCGGTGGATTCGGTCTGCACGCGGCGCGAGCGGGCGCGAAGCAGGTGTTGATGTTGGATCAAAGCGCGGATGCCGTGGCTGCATCACTTCGCAATGCCGAAGCGAATGGGTTGAAGCAAAATGTTTCCGCCGAAGCCATCAACGTCTTCGACTGGCTCAAGGCGAATACTGCGGTGAAGCCGCATGAGCGTGTCATCCCACGCTTCGATCTGATCGTGCTTGATCCGCCGTCGTTCACGCGCAATCGCGCGTCGGTGGGCGATGCGTTGCGCGGCTACAAGGAAATCCACATTCGCGCGCTCAAGTTGCTCAAGCCCGGCGGTGCGTTGGCGACGTTCTGCTGTTCGCATCATGTGGACGGCGCGACGTTCCAAGATGTGATTCTCTCCGCCGCCTACGATACGCGCCGCATCCTGCGTCGCGTGGCGACTTACTCGCAATCGCCCGATCACCCGGTCATCCCGATGATTCCTGAGACGGAATATCTGAAGGGATATGCGTTTGAATTGGTGAGGTGAGCTAACCTCGCACACTCAAAGAACTGGTGTGATCACCGTTTCTTTTTCGGCTCGTCGCGTAAAGCCATCGGTGAATGAAGTTCTATTTCCAAGCCAGACATGGCTCGGTGCATCGTATCTGGGCAAAGGTCAATGCCGCCGGGCCATTCCACACAGCCGAAGTCGGAATTGATGGTGACGGCGTCAAAAGTTTTTGCCTCCAGCAATTTCAGGAACACGCCTCCGCGCTGCGCCGGTTCGACTGGGAACACCCCTTCCAGTCCATCGTTGAATCTGACTTTCAAACGATAGCCGTTGAGCGGTTGCACTGTTTCAATTCGAACCATGTTGGTAGTTTAGTCCAGCGGTTCGATTTTGGAAGGCTCTTGATTGTGGCTGGCCTGCTCCCAAGCCAGACGGAGTTCATCCCTGTGTAACGCGGCCCATTCCAACACCAGAACCAACGCCCGGCGACGCATGTTGCCATTCATGACGGCAAGGCTTTCGATGTTGATCTGAACTTCTTCCCCCTGATAGACGGCGTGAAAATGCGGCGGTGCATGGTCGCCATAGAACATGCGGATGATGATTCCATAGAAA
Organism: Verrucomicrobiota bacterium; assembly: GCA_031384405.1. Lineage (GTDB taxonomy): Bacteria > Verrucomicrobiota > Verrucomicrobiia > Limisphaerales > JADLHS01 > JADLHS01. The sequence continues at coordinate 15,104 of JANNAO010000337.1, forward strand.
CGGCTCAGTTCGGGCATGTCGTCAGGTTAATAGGTTTCCGTTTGCTGGCAAGCCAAGTGGAAACAGTAAGCTACGCATCCGCATCAGGTTTTTGTCCGAAGCTCTCTGGATTGATCAGCGCAAGAATTGGCAGAAACATCGCGATGACGATGCTGCCGACGACAACGGCCAAGAACACAATCATGATCGGTTCGAGCAAGGAAGTCATCGCGGTCACGGCGTTGTCCACTTCCTCATCGCAGCCGTCGGCGACCTTCAACAACATGTCAGGCAACGCGCCGGTCTGTTCGCCGATGTCCACCATGCCGATGATCATCGGCGGGAAAACAGTTGAAGCGCGGAGCGGCACGGTCATCTTCTCGCCTTCTTTCACGCCGTCATGGATGGACGTGATGACGCGGCTCACGACGACGTTGCCTGCGGTTTCGCGCACGATGTTCAATGCCTGCAACACGGGCACGCCGCTGCCGAGCAACGTTCCCAGCGTGCGCGCGAATCGCGAGATGGCGGACTTGCGGATCACCGGGCCGAGTACCGGCATCTTGAGTTTGAATTGATCGAAGGCGAATCGCCCCAGTTTGGTTCGCAGGCCGAGGATGAAACTGCACACGATTGCCGTCATCACAATGGCGACGACTGGTGCGTGATGTCGGATGACGTCGCTGATGTTGAGGATGAGCGTGGTGAACGCGGGCAACGCTTGCCCGTTCGTCATGCCGGCGAAGACTTCTTTGAACTTGGGGATCACGAACAACATCATCAACGCCATCACGCCAGACGCGACGAACATCACGGCGACCGGATAGAACATGGCGGACTGAACCTTGCCTTTGATCTTCTGCGCCTTCTCCATGAACTCCGCAAGACGTCGAAGTGAAATTTCCAATGCGCCGCCAGCTTCGCCTGCGCGAACCATGTTGACGAAAAGTTTGTTGAACACTTTGGGGTGCATCGCGAGCGCGTCGGAGAACAGGCTGCCGCTCTCAATCGTCGTCGCCACTTCGCCAAGGATGCGTTTGAGCGTGGTGTTGGATTCCTGTTGTCGGAGGATGTTGAGTCCGCGAATCAACGGCAGTCCCGCGTCCACGAGCGTTGCCATTTGCCGCGTGAGTGCGGCGATGGCGGCGGGTTTCACGCGTTGCTCGAACAGCGTGATCTGAAATTTTTTGCCGGGCGCGGCGGATTTGTTTTTGGCGATGGCGCGAGTGATCCGGCTCTGACGCCGCTCGGCGACGCGCGTTGGGAACAGTCCCATTTCCTTGATGCGCCGCACGGCTTCGTTCTGGCTGGCGACTTCGATGATGCCGTTGGAACTGAGTCCAGCGGCGTTTACAGCTTCGTAGGTGTAAGCATTCATAGCGTTATTGATATTGACCGGGCTGGCGGAGAATCGTCACGCGGCGAACATCTGGATGAATCAAGTGATTATGGGTGCGATTCAAAGTGACGGTCAGCATTTGTGGTGGGAGTTCTCGCGCTGCGAGAACTCCGCCCGCGTAGAGCGGGCGGAATCGGGCGACAAGGGATTGCGCCGCTGTACGCGGTGCTACGCCTCGCAGCGCGAGGCGTTCCACCACCTGACCGTCACTTTGAATTGCACCAAGTGATTATTACCAGGTTGCCTGTTCTTGATCTTTCCGTTCAACTGTGCCGATCAATGCGCCACCTACTCATTCATTCCACAATTGCTCTTGCGATGTCAGCTTTGATAATCGTCTGTTCTGTTGAAGCCGCATCCATCGCCACCCAGTCTGCGCCCGCCGCCAAAGCGTTGCACGAAGCCGCGAGCGGTCTTACACCCCGTCGCGCGCCGACAGGGCATCTCTCAAACTACCACGAGTCAAAGGTTGGAAATTACACTCTGCCTGATCCGCTCGTGTTGCTGAACGGCAAGCCCGTGCGCGATGCGGAGACGTGGATCAAACTGCGCCGACCGGAAATCCTCAAGCTGTACGAAACTGAAATCTTTGGTCGCGTTCCAGACACCGCGCCGAAGATGAAGTTCGAAGTCGTGGCGACGGATACCAACGCCATGAATGGTGCTGCGATTCGCAAGGACATCGTCGCGCACATGGGAGTCGAGCCGGATGCGCCGAAGTTAAATGTGGTTCTTTACCTTCCAGCAAACGCAAAAACTCCGTCTCCGGTGATGTTGCATCTGCTGTTTGGAAATCCTCCCGGCACTGACAGCATCGCCCTCTCGACAAACTCGACTCACCCGTCCGAGTTTGGGCCGATCACGGAAATCCTGGCGCGTGGCTATGGCTACGCCTCCTTGCGATACACGGAAATTGAAGGCGATGGTAAAACAAACAACGTGAATATCGCACGACGACTCGCACTCACATCCGGTCAGACTGAACCCGGCGCAGGTGACTGGGGAACGATCACCGCTTGGGCCTGGGGTGCGAGTTGCGTTCTGGATCACCTCCAATCAGATGATGCTGTTGACATGAATCGCATCGCTCTGATCGGTCATTCGCGGCTTGGGAAAACAGTGCTGTGGGCGGGCGCACGCGATTTGCGGTTTGCAATGGTCTTTGCGAGTTGTTCCGGGGAAATGGGCGCATCGCTCGCCCGGCGTGATTTTGGCGAATGCGTGGATGATGTCATTGCGAATTTTTCCCGCTGGACGGTTTCGGGTTTCTCAAAATACGCCGGGCACTGGGGCGACATGCCGGTGGACTCACACATGATCATCGCGCTAAACGCGCCGCACCCGGTCTTTATCACGGGCGGCACGCAAGACCTGTGGGCGGATCCTTACGGACAATTCCTTGCGCAAGTCGCGGCGGGACCAGTTTACCGACTGTTTGGCAAGAAAGACCTCGGCACAACTGAAATGCCGCTCGACACACCGCTGATTTCCGGCGCACTCGGCTTTCATCTGCACACCGGCGGTCATGCGACAACGGCTGAAGATTGGAAAGCTTTTCTGGATTTCGCAGATCGTCACTTGAAAGCGAAATCGCTTCAACAGGCGAACTACTTTGAAAAGAAAATCACCGTCACAGCCAGGTTCAACTATCTGCTTTCACTGCCGGCGGATTACCACAATACAAAAACCAACTGGCCGCTGGTGTTGTTTCTGCATGGTTCAGGTGAGAGCGGCAAAAACATTCACAGGGTCAAGACGCATGGCCTGGCCAAACTTGCCGACGTCAACGGGCCGTTTCCGTTCATTCTGGTCTCCCCACAATCCTCGCGCCGAGGCTGGGATCCCGAAAAGCTCAACGCCTTGTTGGATGAGGTCGTCGAGAAGTATCGTGTGGACAAGGATCGGGTTTATGTGACGGGACTGAGCATGGGCGGCTATGGCACATGGGACTTGGCCGCAGCTCACCCCGAGAAATTTGCAGCCATCGCGCCAATCTGTGGCGGGGGCAATCCAGAGGACGCACTGGTCCTCACAAAGCTGCCCACATGGGTTTTCCACGGTGCAAAAGACAAAACCGTGCCGCTCAAACGATCAGAAGAAATGGTCGCAGCTCTCAAGGCCGCAGGCGGCAATCCCAAGTTCACCGTTTATCCTGACGCAGGCCACGATTCATGGACTGAGACCTACAACAACCCCGAGTTTTATCAGTGGCTGTTGTCGCAAAAACGCAACTAAGCCGGATTCATGCAGTTGAAATCTGACCGGAGAAACGCGGAGGCGCAGAGAACGCGGAGAGACGCAGAGGGAAGATGGTTTTGGAGAACACACCAACCGGTGAACGGATGTTCCGGAGGAAATCTCTGCGGTTCTCTGCGTTCTCCGCGCCTCCGCGTTTATCTTGTCCCAAACCGACTGCATCGTTCCGGCTAAGAGCCTGTTTGAAAACTGGACTTGGCTGGTCGTCCTCGTCCTCGGCTTGTTGCTTTATTTCGCGGACGAGGAGGATATTTCCTTCAAGCACGGCCTCACCTGACTTTGATCGCACCCAAGTCATACGGGTGCGATTAAAGACGGGTGAGGCCGTCCGGCGGAGCGCGAGCGGTCCCTCGCTCGCAGCGCGTGGACAGCGAAAAGCGTATGAAAGGATTTCAAGCGTGTTGCAGTGGCGGCGCGCTGCGGACGGGGACCGTCCGCGC
>JANNAO010000341.1:0-6813 GCA_031384405.1 Verrucomicrobiota bacterium
TGCTCGTTTATGCCGACAGCCTCGACGTGGAAGGACTTGTCTCATCGCCTTACGGTCCCGGCAGGAAAGAACATATTCTGGAGGTCATTGACAGCTACGCCAAAGACTTCGCCAACTTGAAGACGCATTCCGACCACTATCCCAGTCCCGATGCGTTGCGCGCGATCACGAAGCAGGGCGAAACTGAGGTGGCAACTTACGCCGGAGTGCGTCGGTCCACGGAGGGATCGAAATGGATCGTCCAGTGCGCTCGCCGCGATGATCCGCGTCCGCTGCACGTTCTCGTTTGGGGCGGCATTGAAGACCTCGCGCAGGCTCTGCACGACGCGCCGGATATTTTGCCGAAGCTGCGCGTCTATTACATCGGCGGACCGAACAAAAAATGGACTCCTGATTCCTATCAATACATTGCGACCCATCATCCGACAATTTGGATCATTGAGGCCAACTCCACGTATCGCGGCTGGTTTGTTGGCGGTAACCAGAGCGGCGAATGGGGCAACAAGGAATTCGTCACGCGGCGTGTGGCCGGTCGCGGGGCACTGGGAGATTATTTCAGCACTCACCTCGGCGGCACGATCAAGATGGGTGACACGCCGTCCGTTGCTTGGTTGCTCAAAGGATCACCCGAAGATCCGTCCAAGCCGGGGTGGGGCGGACAGTTCGTCCGCGCGTGGGAGCGTCCCCATGTGCGCTTCGACCGGATCAGCACCGCCAAAGATAGCATGGAGGTCTTCGGCATTCTGGAGCTGGCGCTGCCTCTGGGGGCTGACGCCCCGGAAAAACCGGAGGCGCGGTTGATGGTGGAAAACCAATCACTCACCGGTCACGTGGCCGAGGACAAGACAGTGCGCTTTCGTTTCTGTCCGAAAGAGGCAAAGACCTACACGTTCACGTTCCGAAGCAATGTGCCTTCGCTTGATGGCAAGACTGGCGGCATCACCGCAGTATTGCCATTGCCCGACGTGGCGAAGCATCCGTCCGCGAAGTTTCCGAATTGGTGGACGGACGATTTGTCTTCTGACTACGCCGAAGGGCCGCACGCCGGGGGCAAAACCGTGAGCCGGTGGCGCGAGGATTTTCTCCGCGATTTCGCCGCGCGCATGGAGCGATGTAAGTCGCCAGCATCAGCGCAAAAGAAAACAACCACGACGAAAAATTGATTCCAACTGAGATTCGATCATGAAAACACTCCCGACAATTCTCGCTGCTCTAACTCTCGCATTTGGATTCGTGGCGAACTCTTCCGCCGCAGATGCGAAACCCCGTGTCATCATCCTGACCGACATCGAGAACGAACCTGACGACGCCATGTCGCTGGTGAGGTTTCTGACCTACTGCAACCACTGGGACGTGGAGGGGCTGGTAGCCACGACCTCCATCCATCAGCAGAACAAGACCGCCGCCTGGCGCATCCGCGAGATCGTTGCGGCCTATGGCAAGGTCCGCGACAACCTGCTCGTTCACGAACCAGGCTTTCCCACGACTAATCAACTGCTCTCCGTTCTCAAGGAAGGTCCGGCCTTGTATGGCATGAAAGCCGTCGGTGAAGGCCAGGATTCCACCGGTTCGGAACTGATCATCAACGCCGTGGATAAGGATGATCCGCGTCCCGTCTGGGTGACGGTCTGGGGCGGTCCGAACGTGCTCGCGCAATCGCTGTGGAAAATTCGCGCCACGCGCACGCCCGTGCAGTTGGAGAAATTCATTTCCAAACTCCGCGTCTATACGATTTCCGATCAGGACGACACCGGCCCGTGGATTCGCCAGAACTTCACCAACCTGTTCTACATCACGAGTCCCGGCTTCAATGCGGGTGGCGCGTATCATCACGCCACTTGGAGCGGCATCAGCGGCGACAATTTTCATGCGCGCTGCGACGGAGCAGATTTTTCACTCGTGAGCAACGAGTGGCTCGATCAAAACATCCGTAACAAAGGGCTGTTGGGCGCGGTGTATCCTCGTTGGGAATTTTTGATGGAAGGCGACACCCCGTCGTTCCTAAGTTTGATCAACAATGGTTTGACCGATCCCGAACATCCGGATTGGGGCGGCTGGGGTGGGCGCTACGAATTCTACACGCCGCGATTTCAGAAATGGCATCTGCAACCTGAACCCCGGCCATTCTGGACGGATGCCGACGATGAAGTGCTGGGCGTGGACGGACGCTGGCACGATGACAACCACGCCACCATCTGGCGTTGGCGATCGGCGTTTCAAAACGATTTCGCCGCGCGCATGATCTGGACGGTGACGACCAACTATGCCGCCGCAAATCATCCGCCAGTGGTCAAACTCGCTCACCCAACGCACCTCACCGCCAAGCCCGGCGAGCGTGTGAATCTCAGCGCAGCGGGCACGACCGATCCTGATGGCAACGCGATGACCTACGAATGGTTTTATTACAAGGAGGCGGGTTCGTTTCCCGCGTCCAGCGCGCGCAGTGGTCAGCCTCTTGCGATCCAGAACTTCGATCAATCGCAGGCCTGGTTCATCGTGCCGACAAACCGCGTCATGCCGCCCGGCCTCGGCGCGATGCACATTGTTCTCGCCGTGACCGACCACGGCACGCCGCGCCTCACGCGTTACGAGCGCGTGATTGTGGATGTTAAACGATAGCTGCCCGGCAAACCCTATATGGCGATTCAGATCAAGCGGGTGAAGGAGTGATTTAGTGAATCACGAACATATCCGCATTGAAAACGTAAGTCGGCAAAAGAAAGTAAAACTGGGAGAGGGAAGACGTATATCGAGATGAGGCTGGCAAATCTGGATTGAACCTCGCAACCTGTCGTGCGTGAGCGAACCACTTCAACAATTCGGCGGAAGTTGGACGGAGCAGAAGCTGCAAAGGCTTCGGGAATATCTCATCGCTTACCACAATGTGCTGAAGGATCAGCCTTTCACGCTCTACTACATTGATGCGTTTGCCGGGACTGGCTACAACACGCCGAAAGCTGCGCCGGAGTATCAGTCTCCACTCTTTGACGATCTGGCAGCGATAGACACCCGGCAATTTCTCGACGGTTCTGCACGCATCGCACTCCAGATTCCTCGTCCATTCGACCAATATGTTTTTGTCGAGCAGCATCCTGATCGGTGTGCTGAATTAGAAAAATTGAAGACTGCTTTTCCCGCGCTCGCTTCGCGCATCAATCCAGTCAACAACGAGGCGAACGAGTATCTTGTTTCCCTTTGCAGAAGTTGCGACTGGCTGACGGAAAATCGTCGGGCAGTAGTTTTTCTTGATCCGTTCGGTATGGAGGTTCACTGGACAACGATTCAAGCTATCGCTGAAACCAAGGCGATTGATCTTTGGTTGTTGTTTCCGCTCGGTATAGGAGTCAATCGGATGCTTCCCAAACATGGTCAGTTTCCACCGGGTTGGCGCAAGCGACTGGATATGATGTTTGGCGAACCGGAGTGGTATTCGGCATTTTATGAAATGCAAGAAACGCCTTCTCTGTTCGGTGGGACGGATGAGATTGCCGTAAAACGTGCGGATTACTCGGCCATCAGCAAATATTTCGTCAAGCGGCTGAAAACTATTTTTCAACATGTCGCTGAAAATCCACTGCCGCTTTTGAATTCTTCCAACTGTCCGCTTTATCTGCTTTGCTTTGCCGCCGGAAACCCGAAGGGTGGGCCGATTGCTAAACGAATAGCCGAGCATATCTTGAAACCGTGAATTCTTTCTTAGATCACAGCACTGCTGTCCTAGATGTTGAGCCACAACTAGTGCGGCGCAGCGTGCGTCTGCGCGCCGACAACCGCGTCGGCATGTGGTCATCGCCTGCCGTCATTGCGCCAAACAACTTCATTTACAAAAGCCTTTCGGATTGGGCGTTCAATGTCGCGGTCGGTTGCTCGCACGCCTGCCGGTTTTGTTACGTACCCAGCGCGGCCACCATCAAGCAAGGGCCGAAGCTTGCGGAATACGGCGTGAAAGACCCGGACGCGGAATGGGGCGATTACGTTCTGTTGCGTCCGTGGGAGGAGGAGAAGTTTCTGTCGTCGCTCCGCGCGGCGGAGAACACCCCCAAACGCTTGCTCAAGCCTGACGGCAATCGCGCGGTGATGTATTGCAGTACCACCGATCCTTATCAGGTCATCCATCATCCCGACCCGGAACGGCAGCGGATGCTGTCGGCACACGCGCGTCGGCTCGTGCGCCGCTCGCTGGAATTGATTCGCGATCATTCCACGCTCAATGTCCGCATCCTTACCCGCAGTCCGCTGGCCCGGGCGGATTTTGATTTGTTCAAGAGCTTCGGACCACGTCTGTTGTTTGGGATGAGCCTGCCAACACTGCGGAACGATCTCTCGAAGATTTACGAACCGAAAGCCCCCGCGCCGTCGCAACGCATTGCCACCCTCCGCGCCGCCCACGAAGCCGGGCTGAATGTCTATGTGGCGGTCGCGCCCACCTACCCTGAATGCGACGAAGCAGATTTGAGAGCCACGCTCCAAGCCGTGGCCGAAGTCAAACCAGTCACTATATTTCACGAACCAATTAACATCCGCGCCGAAAACGTGGAACGAATTCAGTCTCATGCTGATGAGCTTGGCGTGGAATTGAAGACCGATGTGTTTGAATCCCGCGAGCGCTGGCAGGATTATGCCGTGAACGCGCTGCAAACCGTGGAACGCGTTGCCACAGAAGTTGGCGTTGCGAATCAACTTCATCTTTGGCCGGACAAATCGCTGGGCAATATGGGCGTGGCGAACCGGATGCCGAAGCCGCGAGATTATATGCGATGGTTGCGGAAATCGTGGACGCGAATCAGCGCGTGGCCAACTTGATCAAAAACTATTATTCCCTCGCCGTCTGCACGGGCAACGCGGTGAGCGGGCAGTTCTTGTTCGTCTCGTTGAAGTAGTTTGCTGACCACTCGTTTTGGAACAGCACGACGGGATTCTTACCAATGTCGTAGGCGATGCGTGCGCCGGTTGGGAGAGAAATTGCGTCGAGTTCGTCTTCTTTGATGTCAGGGGGCAGCCAGCGGACAACGCTCCACGGCGCAGCTTCGAGGCGCGACTCGGCGCCGTATTCGCTTTCGAGGCGGAATTGCACAACTTCAAATTGCAACGGGCCGACGGCGGCGAGCAGTGGCGTTTTCACAGAGGAATTGCGCAGGTAAAGCGCTTGAATGACGCCTTCTTGCAGGAGTTGATCCAAGCCTTGGCGGAATTGTTTGAACTTTCCTGTGTTCGGATTGTGCAGGTAACTGAAGGCTTCCGGCGTGAAGCGCGGGATTTCTTTGTAGAGAATTTTTGGATCAGTCGTGAGCGTGTCGCCGATGCCAAAGCTGTCGTGACCGACGAGTCCGATGACATCGCCGGGATAGGCTTCGTCCACGGTTTCGCGTTCGTTGCCGAACAGTTTGTGCGAACTGGAGAGGCGCACTTTTTTCTCGGAGCGCGAATGATGCACGGTCATGTCGCGATCAAACTTGCCGGAGCAAACGCGGATGAACGCGATGCGGTCGCGATGTTTCGGGTCCATGTTCGCCTGAATTTTGAAGATAAACCCGGAGAACGCCGGGTTCTCAGGCGCGATCTCGATGCCGCCCATGACGCGGGACTTGGGCGCGGGCGCGTGTTTTAGAAAACCATCAAGCAGAAGCTGCACGCCGAAGTTGTTCACGCCGCTGCCGAAGAAGACGGGTGTGGTTTTGCCCGCGAGCACGGAAGCTTCGTCGAACGATTCACCGGCGAGTTCGAGCATTTCCAATTCTTCGAGCGTCTTGCTGAAATCGGCTTCGCTCAAATTTCCGCGCACCGCAGGATCGTGCAATCCGCCGACAGTGACGGGCGCACGATATTTGCCGCCTACGACACGCTCGAACGTGTGCATCGTTTTGGTCTGCCGGTCGTAGATGCCTTGAAATTCAGGGCCGTTGCCGATGGGCCAGTTCACCGGAAACGCGCCGATGCCCAGCACGCGCTCCAGTTCGTCAATCAGCTCCAATGGATTCTTCATCGGGCGATCACACTTGTTCATGAACGTGAAGATCGGCACGCCGCGCTGGCGACAGACCTCAAATAACTTGCGCGTCTGCGGCTCGATGCCTTTGGCAGAGTCAATCACCATCACCACTGCGTCCACGGCGGTGAGCACGCGATAGGTGTCTTCGGAGAAATCTTTGTGACCGGGCGTGTCGAGCAGGTTGAGGCGGAACCCATCGTAGTCAAACTGCAATACGGTCGAGCTGATCGAGATGCCGCGTTTCTTTTCCAGTTCCATCCAGTCGGACGTGGTGGCGCGCTGGTTTTTGCGCGCAGTGACGGAGCCGGCGAGTTGCACTGCACCACCGTACAGGAGGAGCTTTTCCGTCAACGTGGTTTTACCCGCGTCCGGATGCGAGATGATGGCGAACGTGCGTCGCCGCTGGATTTCTTGCGTGATGCTCACAGGGCTGCGGAGGGTAGCAAAGAAGTTTGAGGGAACAAGCCTTCAAGATTCGGATCGCAGGGCCCGAGTTGACTCATATTAATTGTTACCGGGGCTGGGAGGTGGACGAGGAGGCTGCTGATACGTTGACTCATATTCATGGTTATCCTCTCACATTCATAAACTCAAAAGAACCCAAACCAAAAGACCCTGAGGCATCGCACGGCCTGCTTGAAAAACAGCGTGACAAAAGTTCGTGCGGGCGGATAGGATTTGAGCGTCTTACGTGGCGTGTTCGTCTATCGGCTAGGACATGGCCTTCTCAAGGCTGAAAGACGGGTTCGATTCCCGTACGCGCTACCAAAACAAGAACTGATCCGGCTGGAAGGGTGGCTGAGTGGTTGAAGGCACCTGACTCG
>JANNAO010000368.1:0-5109 GCA_031384405.1 Verrucomicrobiota bacterium
GACCAGCGGGCGTGTTCGGCGATCAACGGTTCGGAATCTTCACAGGCTTTTTTCAAGGCTGGCAGCGCGCTCGCATCGCCGACATTTCCCAACGCCACACAGACGTTCCGCAAAATACCGCGACGTTTTGTCCGCAACATCGGAGTGCCGGCAAACCTGGTTTTGAACCCCGCATCATCGAGTTGCAGCAGTTCAATCAGGTCGGGCGTTGCAAGATCATCGCGGGCGTGCGGTTTCATCAAGCTGCCTTTGCGCGCAAACTTGTTCCACGGACACGCCGCCAGACAATCATCGCAGCCGTAGATGCGATTGCCGATGAGCGGGCGCAGTTCCAGCGGGATTGAACCTTTGAGTTCGATGGTGAGGTAGGAGATGCAGAGTCGCGCATCGAGTTGGAACGGCGCGGTGATGGCGCGCGTCGGACAGGCGGTGATGCAACGGGAACACGAGCCGCAACGGTTCTTCTCCGGTGCGTCGGGTTCGAGTTCGAGCGTGGTCAGAATTTCCGCGAGGAATATCCAGTTGCCGAGTTTGCGGCTGATGACGTTGGTATGTTTGCCGACGAATCCGATTCCGGCGCGTTGGGCGAGATCGCGTTCGAGAATCGGCCCGGTGTCCACATACCAGAGCGAGCGGTTGTTCGTGCCAAGCTGATCTACAAAAGTGCTGACGGCTTTTAGTTTGTCTGCGAGAACATCGTGGTAGTCGGTGTAACGGGCATAGCGAGCGACTTCGCCGAATTGCCGATTGGCGATTGGCGATTGGCGATTGGGGTCGTGGTAGCTTGCGGCCAAACAAATCATGCTCTTTGCGCCGGGTAACACGAGATTGGGATCAACTCGCTTGCTGGCATTGCGTTCGATCCAAGTCATATCGCCATGACGTTTTTCACCGAGCCATCGTTCCAGATGCGGGGCACTTTCAGGCGGAGCAGCCGTGGTGAAGCGGCAGTCGTCAAAGCCGAGTTCCAGCGCGCGTTGACGGATGGATTCTTTCATCGTCGCGGTTTCGTCGCGGCGCGGTATTGGGCGATGACTTGTTGCGCCACTTCGCGGGCGGAGCGGAGATCGCTGTTGAGCAGCACGTCCGCCTGTTTGTAAAACTTTTCGCGGCTGGCGAGTAATGCGCGGATTTTGCCGAGCGGATCGGGATCGTGGAGCAGGGGACGATGCGATTGATCTTTGACGCGCTCGAAGATTTTTTCAGGCGAGAGCCAGAGGCAGAAGACGAGGGAATGTTTTTTCAAACTGACAAGGTTCGCGGGATTGGTCGGCAGACCGCCGCCGGTGGAAATGATCGTCTTGGTGCGCGAACTCAGTTCCTCGACGAGTTGGGCTTCCAATTCGCGAAAGGCAGGTTCGCCGTTCTGGGCAAAAATATCGGCGATTTTTTTGCCGCTGCGTTCCTCGATGAGCGCGTCGGTGTCCAGGAACTCCAGCTTGAGTTGTTCTGCAACGAGGCGACCCACGGTGGTCTTACCCGTACCCATGAATCCGATGAGGGCGATGTTTTTGATTTGGCGGGCGGCGGTCACGGGAAAGAAGTTACGGATTTGCAGCGACGGCGCACGATTATTTCGTTGTAGCGGCAGGCATCTCTGCCTGCCGTAGAGTCGGGCTTCCAGCCCGGCGGAAAAAATTTCCACTACAAGCAGGACGCTTGAACTGTTTTATGACTCGTTGGGAAATACTGCGGCAGGTTGTGTTTGAAGAATCGTACGCCTCATAAAACTCGTGCGCCAATCCGGGTGGCAAGGATGCCACCCTCTACGGCAGGCAAGATGCCCGCCGCTACAATCAAATCATGAAGTCGTGCGGATTGATCGGCTGCTGCTCCAGCGCACGCGCACGGTCAGCCAGTGCAGCGAGCGTCGTCGCTTCCATCACTTGCACGATGTTGTCGCGCAGTTCCTTCATCACCGCGCGAATGGCGCAGCGGGATTCATCCGGGCAGGAGCATTTCTCGTAATACTTTTCGCTGACACAACTCACGGGAGCGAGCGGGCCTTCGATGTGGCGGATGATTTCCGCGAGCGTGATCTGGTCGGGGGAACGCTTGAGCCGGTAGCCGCCCGCGACACCGCGCTTGCTCTGCACGACGCCCGCAGACTTGAGGTCGTTGAGAATCTGTTCGAGGAAACGCTTAGGGATGTTTTGCTTCGCAGAAATCTCCTGGATGCGGACGACGGAATCGTCCTCTTGATAATCGCGCGCCAAGACCTGCATGGCGCGTAGGGCATACTCGCCTCGAACTGAGAGTTTCATGTCGGCATTTTCAAATCTACGCCAAAACAGTCAAGTTTAAGTTTTAGATTTCATTCAGCCCTAAAGGTGCAGTCTGAAACAGAACATTAAAAATCTATTGCATCAGTGGAGATTGTGTTTAACCTCCGGCAATCGTCGTGAAGTTCAAAGCTACAATCTGGATTCTCTGCGCGCTGCTGGCCGTGATCGGCGGTGGCTGCTCGCGTGATTCGCGCGCGTCGCGGGGGAGCGAGTTGCTCAATGTCTCCTACGATCCCACGCGCGAACTTTACGCGGAGTTCAACGTCGCGTTTGCGGCGTATTGGAAAGCGAGGACGGGGACGAATCTGGTGTTGCAACAATCTCATGGCGGTTCAGGCAAGCAGGCGCGCGCGGTGATTGACGGGTTGGAGGCGGATGTGGTGACGCTGGCGTTGGCGTATGACATCAACATGATTGCTGAGAAGGGAAATCTGCTCGCGACCAACTGGCAGCAACGACTGCCGCACAACTCGTCGCCTTACACTTCGACGATTGTGTTTCTCGTGCGCCAAGGCAATCCGAAGGCGATCAAAGATTGGGATGATCTCGTGAGAACCAACATCGCGATCATCACGCCGAATCCGAAAACGTCCGGCGGCGCGCGGTGGAATTATCTCGCGGCTTGGGGCTACGCGTTGAAACGTAACGGTGGCGACGCAACCAAAGCACGCGAGTTCGTGACAAAACTGTTCAAGAACGTGCCGATGCTCGACACCGGAGCGCGCGGCGCGACGACGACTTTTGTGCAGCGCGGCATCGGCGATGTGCTGATCGGTTGGGAGAACGAGGCGATGCTGGCGTTGAAGGAAGCGGGCGCGGGCGGTTTTGAAATCGTGTATCCGTCCGTGAGCATCCTCGCCGAACCGCCGGTGGCCGTGGTGGATTTCAACGCGAACCGTCGCGGCACAACAGGCATCGCGACGGCGTATCTCGAATATCTTTACACACCTGAAGGGCAGGAAATCGCCGCGCGACATCATTTCCGTCCGCGTGACGAGAAAGTGCTGGCGAAGTTCGCGGCGGACTTTCCGCGCGTGGAGATGTTCACGGTTGACGACGTGTTCGGCGGCTGGCAGAACGCACACAAGACACACTTCGGTGAGGGCGGGTCGTATGAAACGGTGGAGCGTGCGATGCGGTGAGGCACGTTCAAAACTTGTAGGCGACGAGGTGACGAGTCGTTCCCGGAAGCACTCCTTACGTCGTGCCCTACAGGTTTGAAGGTGACGCGGATAACTAGAGATAAATTTGAAACACGAAAGAAAATTCAACGCGCTGCCCGGGTTCGGGCTGACGATGGGCTTCACGCTCTTTTATCTGAGCGCGATCGTGCTCATCCCCATCGGCGCGCTCATCTTGAAGACGCTGGGGATTCCGTGGAGCGAATTCTGGCGGCTGGCCACGACCGAACGCGCGCTGGCGGCTTACAAACTCACGTTTGGTGCATCACTCATCGCGGCACTGGCGAATGCAATCTTCGGCACCCTGCTCGCGTGGGTGCTGACGCGCTACGATTTCCCCGGACGCCGGTTGGTGGACGCGCTGGTGGATTTTCCGTTTGCATTGCCGACGGCGGTGGCGGGGCTGACGCTGGCGAATCTGTTTGCCGCAAACGGCTGGCTTGGGAAATATCTCGTGCCGTTCGGAATTGAAGGGGCGTACACGCCGCTCGGCGTGGTGATCGCGCTGACGTTTGTGGGAATGCCGTTCGTGGTGCGAACGCTCCAGCCTGTGCTGGAAAATTTCGAGCGCGAAGTGGAGGAAGCTTCCGCCACGCTCGGTGCGGGGCGCATGAGGACTTTCATCAGCGTGATTGCGCCGTCGTTGTTGCCGTCCATCATCACGGGGTTTGCGCTGGCGTTCGCGCGGGCCATCGGCGAATACGGCTCGATTGTTTTCATCTCCGGCAATCAACCGTTCAAGACGGAGATCGCGCCGTATCTCATCGTGATGCGGCTGGAGGAATATGATTATGCCGGAGCGATGACGATGGCGGTGGTGTTGCTGGCATTTTCGTTCGTGCTGCTGGCAGTGATCAATCTGATTGAGCAGTGGGCGAGTAAGTTCACGAAGGGATGAGATAAAACGGACAAGCGATGAACGCAGAAGAAAAAGAGTATCGCAGACTTTACCCAGACTTGGTGGAGAACGGAGGCATTCTAAACTGGGCGCGAAACCTCTTGTCCCAAATTCCAACCATCGAAGTGAACGGATTCGGCAGCGGAACGAATTACGCCCATGTTCAATCCGGGGCTAGATCAGGTCAAATTTATCGCGGGGCTGATGAACGACGGTTCGATTTTGATCTTTGGGAGGAAGGAAAAGTTCTCGCACACGGTGAACACACAGAATTTGAAGTGGTCGTTCAAGTTATCAAAACTTGGGTGACGAGCGCAAAAAGTGCGGGGGATTTTGAACGAGAAGCAGGCTTTGTTAAGGCGAGAATTAACCATCCAAGGACCAGCCTGAAGCCAGGTGCATACCTCGTATCCGGGCGCACACTAAAGAAAATTTAACATGGCAGGCATCACCAAAAGACAATTCACCGCCGGTCGCGCCAAATCCCAGCGCGGCACGGAGGAATCGCCGCTGGCCAAGTGGACGCTCATCAGCATTGCGATGCTATTCTGCGCGGTGTTTCTTCTGTTGCCGCTCGTGAACGTGTTCGCACAGGCGTTCAGCAAAGGCTGGGACGTTTACTGGAATGCGCTGACGAATCCTGACGCATGGTCGGCGATCAAGCTCACGTTGATCATCACCTTGTTTTGCGTTCCGCTGAATGTGTTCTTCGGACTCGCAGCGGCTTGGGCCATCGCCAAGTTCG
>JANNAO010000392.1:0-9630 GCA_031384405.1 Verrucomicrobiota bacterium
GCCACCGGGTTCATCAATTCGGTCATGCCGCTCGTGCGCTACGCCACTGGCGATCGTGCGCTTCTCGGCTCCGGCGTCTGTTCCTGCGGACGCGCAGGACAAACCATCGAGCGCATAGACGGGCGAATAGACGATGTCATCGTCACACCCGAGGGAAATCTTGTCGGGCGCGCTCAGGATCGCATCAATCGCACTTACGTCGTGAACAAAAGCTATTCCGGCGGCTCGACGCGGAAACAGGCGCATGCATTCGTGGATGATTTCCTCGCCGCACTCGGACGCAAAGGGATTGGTTCGACGAAGATCGCTTTTAAGAAAGACACCGGTGTGAACAGCGAGATTTGCATCGCAGACTTCGACGGCGGTGGCGTTCAGACGGTCACGTCGGACAACTCCATCGTCATCTCGCCTTCGTGGATTCCCGGGCGATTGGGGCTGTGCTACACATCCTATCGCAATGGCGCACCGGATATTTATCAGCATGATCTCAGCTCAGGACGTCGCACGCCGGTAGCGCGTTATCCGGGATCGAATCTCAGTCCCGCCGTTTCGCAGGATGGCAAACGCGTGGCGATGATCCTTAGCCGTTCGGGCACGGTGGATTTATACGTCGGCGACATTGATGGTGGAAATTTGAAGCGGTTGACCAAATCGCGCGAGGACGAGTCGTCACCGTGTTGGTCGCCGGATGGGAATTGGATTTGTTTCGCGGGCAAGAAAAACGAGCGTCGTTCGCTCTGGAAAGTTTCTGCCTCCGGTGGCGAGCCTGTGCGGATCGCCACGGGAGTCTCAAACCCATCCGAGCCGGATTGGTCGCCGGACAACAAGTGGATTGTGTTCACGTCGCAACGCGGTGGCGGATTTGACGTGTGCGTAGTCCCGGCTGCTGGCGGCACGGCCACGGTGCTTGTGGAAGGCGAGGATCCGTCTTGGGCTCCGAACTCGCGCACGGTGGTGTATGCGCGGCGTTCGGGCAAAGGGAAGAACCTCTCTATGCTTGACGTGCCCACGAAACAAACCAAGACTGTTTCCCGGATTTCGGGAAAAAACTCACAACCCAGTTGGGCGAAATAATTTCAGCCCTTCCCAAAACACTCGAATAAAATGAAAGCTACAAAATTGACATACTTGCTGGTCGTCGCACTGGCACTCACGATGGTCGGCACTGGTTGCCGGAAGAAACCGGTTGGCGTTACGGATCTCAAGAACAAGCAGTATCGCATGGGCGATTCTGGCATGACGGGAGGCGGAACAATAGACCCAGGAAACGGCGGCGTTATCGGAGGATTGCCTGGTGAAGGAACACCCCAATCCGCGAAGTTCTCCAACCCTGACGACTTCAATCAAGATCGCGGCACGTTTGCGGCGAACACAGTTCACTTCGAATACGACAGCTCAGTGGTCAAGAGCAGCGAACAATCAAACCTCGATGCCGTGGCCGCCTACATGAAGGGCAACTCGAACATCGGCTTGTTGGTTGAAGGTCACTGCGACGAGCGTGGCACAGAAGATTACAACAACTCCCTTGGCGAACGCCGCTCCACTGCGCTTCGTGAAGCCTTGATCGGCATGGGAGTGAATGCTGAAAACATCATCACCCGCAGCTTTGGCGAATATAAACCCGTGTCGCCCGGACAGGACGAATCCGCCTATAAACAGAACCGTCGTGGCGAATTTGTAGTGTTGCTTCCGAAGTGATTTGACAGTTGCTCGATTTGGCCGGGGAGTTTTGGCGCTTTACTCCGCAAGCTCCCCGGCCTATTTTTCGGATAGATAGGAAAATAATTTTATGACACCAATTTTTGCATTAGGACTCGGTTGGCCGGAGATCATGGGCATCTTGGTCATCGTGCTGGTTTTGTTCGGAGCCAAGAAAGTGCCGGAACTGATGAAAGGTCTGGGCACAGGCATCAAGGAATTCAAGAAGGCGAGCCGCGATGTGCAGGATGAATTGCACCGCTCAGTGGAAGAAGATGATGCCGCCAAGGCCCACAAAATCGCTCCGCAACCGCCCACCAGCACGGTGGCTCAAGCCCCGCAGCAGGATACCAAGTCCTGATCCCCCGCAGTTCTCTGAGTCATGGAGAAAAGTCCCGAGGATGAGGTGCGCCCCGGTGAAAACGAAGAAGGCGTTGGCGGCCCCGTCAAATCCTTTCTCGATCATCTGGAAGACCTGCGCTGGATGCTCGTCAAGAGCGTCATTGCCGTAGTGTTGGGAATGTTTGTCTGCATGATCGCGGGCAACAAGCTGGTGCAATTCCTGACCTGGCCACTCGAACACGCGCGCGGAGTCCGCGTCATTTCCACAGAAGTTCCAGTCCTGCTCGGAACGAACATTCTGGGTCGTCTGTCCGCTCCAGCCTTGGCTACGGCAACCGGCAATACCAATCCGATTGCCACGCTGCGTTTCGCGCCCGTGTTGATCGGCACGAATCTCATTCTTGCAGTGCAGCCGGACACGAACGTCATTCAATTTGCCGCCCGCACAGTTCCCATCCTGAAGAATTACACGCCGCTCGGCGGTTTCATGGTGGCGTTGAAGCTGGCCATCTACGGCGGATTGATCCTGTCCTTTCCGTTTCTGTTCTACTTCATCGGAGGCTTTGTTCTGCCCGCGCTCAAGGTGAAGGAGAAAAAAATTCTCTACCGCGCGGTCGCATTCGGCACGGTGCTGTTTTTTCTGGGCGTGGCGTTCTGTTACTTTGTGCTGGCGGGTGTGGCACTCGTGGCCACGGTGGAATTCTCCCAATGGCTCGGATTCGGCGCGGATGAATGGCGCGCGGAAGAATACATCTCTTTCATGTGCCAGTTCATGCTGGGCATGGGATTGGGATTTGAACTGCCCGTGGTGATCCTGACGTTGGTGAAGATTGGATTGATCAGCTACAAAGGACTCAACAAGTTCCGGCGTTACGCCATCGTCGCCAATCTGGTCATTGCTGCCGTGGTCACGCCATCTGCCGATCCATTCACGATGTTCCTTATGGCCATCCCGCTGCAACTGCTCTACGAGTTGAGTGCGCTCGTGGCGTGGTACTGGCATTGGCGCGACAACAAACGCGCAGCGTGATTTGTAGGCGACGACGTAAGGAGTCGAATCCGCCGCGCTTCAACGTGTCACCGCCCCGACTCCTCACGTCGTCGCCTACAAACTTTCCGCACAAATTTCCCACGCGGACTTGTCGCCGCCAATCTTGCCGACTAGACTCGCGACCTAGAACTCTGTTTCACACGTTTTGAGTTCGCGTTTTAACCCGGTTTAATTTTTCACATGGATAGTTTTCTCATCAAAGGCAGCGTGCCCTTGCACGGCGAAGTCGAAATCAGCGGCGCGAAGAACGCCGTCCTTCCCATCATGGCGGCGACGTTGCTCACCAGCGAGCCGTGCGTCATCCGGCGCGTGCCGAATCTCAGCGACGTGCGGTTCATGGCGCAAATCCTCGAATGGCTCGGCGCAAAGGTGAAGGTGGATGGCGACACGGTGTACGTTCACGCCAAGAAAATCAAAGGCCACGCCGACTACGATCTCGTGCGCAAGATGCGCGGCTCGATCTGCATCATGGGTCCGCTGCTGGGGCGATTGAGCAAGGCGACAGTGTCGCTGCCTGGCGGTTGCGTCATCGGCGCGCGTCCGATCAATCTGCACTTGAAAGCATTTGAAGCGCTCGGTGCAAAGATTCGCATTGAGAGCGGTTACGTGGAAGCGTCTGCAAAGCGACTTGTTGGCGGGCCGATGTTCCTCGGTGGTCGTGCCGGTTCGACCGTTCTCGGCACGGCGAACGCAATGATGGCGGCGGTGCTCGCCGATGGTGTGACCATCATTGAGAGCGCAGCGTGTGAGCCTGAAGTGGTAGATGTGGCGAATTTCCTCATCGCGATGGGCGCGAAGATTCAAGGCGCAGGCGGGCCAACGGTCACGATCACCGGCGTGAAGTCGCTTCACGGCGCGGAACATCATGTCATTCCAGATCGCATCGAAGCCGCGACGTTTGCCATTGCCGCTGCGATGACGAACGGCCAGATCACGATCAAAGGTGCGCGAGCCGACCATCTTCATGCGGTGATTGATAAACTTCAAGAAGCGGGCGTGGTCGTGGATCATCGCGGCGCGGACATGATTGTTCGTCGCGGTCGCCAATTGAAATGCTCCGACGTGACGACATTGCCGTACCCAGGTTTCCCCACCGACGTACAGGCGCAGATGATGGCGTTGATGACACTCGCGCCAGGCATCGGCATCATCACGGAGCGGATTTTTGAATCGCGCTTCATGCACGTCAGCGAACTCACGCGGCTCGGTGCAGACATCCAGATCGAAGGGCCAAGCGCGATTGTCAAAGGCGGCAAGCCGTTGAGCGGTGCGCCCGTGATGGCGAGCGATCTGCGTGCTTCGGCGGCGTTGGTCATTGCAGGTTTGGCTGCGAAAGGCACGACGCAAGTGAATCGTGTTTATCACTTAGATCGCGGTTACGAGCAGATGGATGTGAAGCTCCGCAAGCTCGGCGCGCGCATCCAGCGCATTGAGGAATCATGACAAAAGCCATCTGGATATTGATCATCTTGGTAGCGGCCTACGTCGCTTACCTGCTGTTCCAACAATGGGATAAAGCGCGGTTTGAGCATGAGGGTCAAAAGAAGGTTGAAGCCGCAGCAGCGATCGCCGGCGAAAGCCTTCCCGGGATGCGGCAGGAGCTTGAGACGGCTTTGAGGACTGCCAAGGACAAAGGTCCAGTGGCGTTTCGAGCTTGGTTTACTGCCAACGAAAAACTCCTCGCCGATCCGCGCAAGGCGTGGATTGAACTCGAACTCTGCGTGGCGATGTCGCGCGAGAATCCAGCCGAAGCGAAGAAGATTTTCGCCGCCGTCAAAAAACGTGTTCCACCATCGTCTCCAGTCTGGCCGAAGATGAAGGAGATGGAGAAGACGTTTGAGTAGGCAGCGTTGATCCGCTCTTTGCCGGGCAACGATCCTGCGCTCGAAGCACGCATGAATTTCCTCCAGCGCATCAAAAACCTCTTCGTTCAAAAAATTCAGCCGGAACATCTGCGACGTGGTGAACTCGGCGAACGCGCAGCGGAAAAGTTTCTTCGCAAGCTGGGGATGAAATTCCTCACGCGCAACTTCCGCTCCGATCGCGGCGAGATTGATCTCATCTTCCGGGACGAGGATTGCCTTGTGTTCATCGAGGTAAAGACGCGTTCTTCGGAAGAGTGGAGTCGCCCCGCTGCCGCCGTGGACGCGCGCAAGAAGCGGTTGATCTGCCAGACCGCGCTGGATTATCTGCGGCTCATCAAGAATCCCGAAGTGAAGATTCGTTTCGACATCGTGGAGGTGTTGTTGAGCGATGGAAAAGTGCGCGAGGTGCGGCATCTACCGAACACATTCCCGATGAGTCGCGGGATGCGATATGGGTGATCACCTCGGCGTGACGAACGTAAATCCATCCCGTTCGATCCAGCCCGACATGCGGCGTGTGCGGATGAGGAGATAATTTCCACGCTCACGCACGACACGACCCGGTTCGCCTGCGGCAAGTTTTGTCACGGCCTCGGCTTCTGCCGTCGGCGTGAGGCGCAACGGAGTTTCCCGCTTTAACACAAACCCAACCTGCGACCGCGTCACCACGCCATAGTTGGCAGGCAGCGTGAGCAGCAACACTCCCAGACTCAGAGCCACCACGGCTTGTTGCGTGGCTGATCTGCGCCAGCGCAAGACGCCCGGCACGACCATCGCGCCGACGGCCAACCACAGACTGCCGCACGCGAGCCACGCCCAAACTTTCGCAGGCAACCAGCTCGCCGCGATCTCGCACCACGTCAGGTCCGGTGATTCAAGCTGCGCGGATTCGCGTGCGAACTTGAGGTTGTTTTCCGCCTCGCTGCTGCGGGGATTCAACAACAACGCTCTCTCCCAAGCGATGATGGCCTCAGCGGTGCGATTGTTTTTCCACTCTGCGTTGCCAAGATTGTGAAACGCTCCCGGACTTGGCGCAACGGCGACGGCCTCCGTGAAAAGTTTTGCGGCGAGCGGGAAATCATTGTTCGTGTAAGCCATACCTCCAGCCTGAAACGCGTCGGTAGGAATTGAAGCGAGTACGACAGACTGAAAAGCCAGCATCACAATCACCGCAAGTTTCAGGCGCGAACCGTTCAACCGGATGAAGCCAGTGGCGGCATGCTGGTTGTAGTCCCCGCTGCGCGTGATCGGGTCGAATTGCATCGTGGTGGCCATGGTTTATTCAGGCAGCAGATACAAATCCCTGCCACCGTCGAGTAACTGTTCGATCTCAATGCTGCCATCGTCAGAGCTTGCCTCCTCGGGTAGTCGCATCACGTTCGTATCGTCATAAGTCTGATAACGCCCGTTGTTCAAATCAGCCATGCCACTGGCGATATCGCCTTTCAATGCTGCAAGCCGACGTTGGCGAAAAGAATCTGATCCAGTCCACCAGCGGAACAATTCGTATTGCTCCTCTAGGCCAAGATCGGCTGGGGCCAATTTGATTTTTCCAACGGCGTTCATGGGCGGAGAATATCACAGAGCAATAGGAATTGTCTATTTGCCAGCACTCCGGAATATCGCCGTAGGCACGCTGGCGCACGTTGGCAACACTTCACCGCAAAAACATTTCAGCGGCGGCATCGGCAAAGCGTAGTCCCTGACTCGTCAGTCGGAAATGATCTGGCGACCGTTGCGCCCAGCCGCGTTGCACGAGGGATTCCATGTCCGCAGACCATTCGCTTCGCAGATCAAATCCCGTGGCGTGATTGAACTCCTCGAACGGCCAGCCCGCGTTCATGCGCAATCCAAACGCCGCCGTCTCCGCCGCGCGCCGGAACGGGCCGAGGTCTTCGCTGGATTCGATGGCGCGTCGGCCTTTCTCCAGTTGCTCGCAATAAAGCTGCGTGTTGGACCAATTCTTCGTCCGCACGCCGCGCACATAACCGGTGGCGCTCGGTCCGAGGCCGTGATAATCCCCGCCGCGCCAGTAGTTGATGTTGTGACGGCAGGCGAGAGAGGGGATGACGGGATGAGGAGATGGAGTGTTAGATTGCTGGATTGCAGGATGATTGGATGGGTGGGCGGAGGCGCGATCATTATTCCAACTCTCCATCACTCCATTGCTTCGCTTGTCATGAGTCCGCTTGTCGCGGGCGAAGTTCGCGATCTCGTATTGCTTGAAGCCTGCCTTGGCTGAACGCGTGATCAATTCCTCAAACATGTCGCACGCGAGGTCTTCATCCACATCAAACTCGCCCGCCTTCATCTGCGCGTAGAGCGGCGTGTCTTCCTCGTAGATGACTTCGTAACTGGAAAGATGTTCGCTGCCGAGTGCGAGTGCTTCGTCCAGCGTCGCGCGCCAGATGTCCATCGTCTGACCGGGGATGGCGAACATGAGATCAACGTTCACGTTGTCGAATCCCGCCGCGCGCAACGTGTCAAACGATTTAAAAACCATCTCGCGCGAGTGAACGCGTCCCAGACGATCCAGCAACGTCTCATCGAGCGATTGCACTCCCATCGAGATACGGTTCACGCCGAGGGAACGGAGCAGTTTCGCTTTTTCGAGCGAGACGGTGGCGGGATTACATTCCACCGTGAACTCTTCTGCGCCGAGAAGATTGTGTCGCTGCATCGTGCCGAGCAGAGATTCCCATTGTCGCAAGTTCAGGATCGAAGGCGTGCCGCCGCCGAAGAAGGTGGTCTGAGGCCGAAGCTCATGTGCTACAAGCGCGATCTCGCGTTCAAGGGCGGCGACGTAGCGATTGATGAGTTCACCGCTGGAGGCTTCAGAGAAGAAGGCGCAGTATTCGCACTTCTGCGCGCAGAAGGGAACGTGGACGTAGAGACTTGTGATTTGCGCCGCTGTGGCAAGAGACATGCCGACGAAATTATCATTTCGCCGGCATGTGAGCGACGCAATTTTCCACCGGGGGCGGTGGAAGCGGGGGAATCGCCTGACTTACGGAGTGGCGCGCTGAACGTTCTGGGCTTTCAATCCCTTGTCGCTGGGGATGACCTCGAACGAAACCATCTCGCCCTCTTCGAGAGTTTTGAAGCCTCCACCCATGATGGACGTGTGATGCACGAATACATCCTGCCCGGTGTCCTGGGCGATAAAGCCAAACCCTTTTTTATTGTCGAACCACTTAACTTTACCACTTGCCATATTTATCTCTCCTGATGTTGCCAGTTTTCCCCACTTGCCCTTCAAGCAACGACGCTTCCATGCGTGTTTGGAACCTGAAAGTGTTTGGGTGCGGCAACTGTCGCGAGAATAGGATTTGTTTTATCGCGGTCAAGACTTTGTTTGCTCAGGGAAATCCCGACAACGCGCGGCGCAAACTCCATGTTCCGATGACGCGCGCGTCGCCCGCCGGTCTTGATATGATCACCAATCCTTGAGCTTCTTATCCTGCCGCTTCGGATCGGTTTCAGGTTTGAAAAGCAGGATCTGCTCGTCACCCTTCTGCGCGTCCAACATCTGCTTGGCTTCCTGCGGCGTCATGGCGTGGGCTTCCATCGGCTTGGGATCGCCGGATTCCTTTTTCTCTTCAGGCTTCGCCTGTTGCTGATCTTTCTTCTCCTGCTCCTTCTTGTCCTTGGCTTCCTGCTTTTTCTTTTCCTCTTCCTTTTTCTTCTGCTCGTCCTTGGACTGTTGATCTTTTTTATCGTCCTGCTTTTTCTCGTCTTTCTTCTGATCCTGCTTCTGGTCGTCCTGCTTGTCCTGCTGTTGATCTTTCTGATCCTGCTGCTGCTGTTGTTGCTGGTTCAACAACTCATAAAGCTTCTTCAACTTTTCGTCATCCGGGTAGAGTTGCAGACCGTTCGTGACAGACTGAAGTGCGGCAGGGATGTTGTTGGACAGATAATGCCGCGCGCCGCCGTGAAAGAAATCGTCCGGAGGCGCAACCTGCGCGTTCACGCTGGACGCGCTCGACATCAATAAGCTCAACAAGAGCCATAGCGACAGTTTGATTTTCATTTCGGTGCAGGCTGTGGCTGCGGATTCGCGATCCCGTCAATGTCCTTCAACTTCTTGGTGAACTCCTGAAATTGTTTCGCGGCGATCTGATTCTGCATCAGCCCGTCCATAATCTCCACCGCGCGACGATAATTCCTCTGTCGCACCGCCGAGTCTGCATCACTCTTCGCCCGACGCATCGCTTCCTTGAATTGTTTGATCTGCTCTAAACCCTCTTGGACGAATTTCAAATTGAACGCGGCATTCTCGTCGGCCTTGTCGAGCGCAACGGCGTGTTCAAACTGTTTCACGGCTTCCTTCCACGATTCCTCCAACTTGTCCAAATCCTCAGCCTGACCGCCGAGCCGGAAATGCACATTGCCGAGATTGTAGTAAGCGGACTGCTGGAGCTTGATGTCCTTCGCTGTCAATACCGCGTTGAAATGTTGGATGGCGACGGAATAATTCGTCGCACGATACGCCGCCGCGCCCGCGTTGAAGTGTAGGCGTGGGTCTTCAGGCTTCTGCTTCTGTGTCTGCTCGTTCAGCAACCGCTCATATTCGGTCAGCGCGTTGGTGAAGTTGCCGGAGTTGAAATCTTTCAATGCGTCCGCAGGTGAGGCTTTGCTTGCGGAGGGCACGAGCAAGAAAGCCATGAGCAACAT
>JANNAO010000416.1:0-2202 GCA_031384405.1 Verrucomicrobiota bacterium
CCGAAGTGTTGTGGAAGAAAGACCCAGCCACCGGCAATGCGCTTGAACCTATTGAGAAGTTGTTCGTGGAAATTCCGAGCGAAAACCTTGGGACGATCATGGAAAACCTTTCCGGTCGCAAAGCGCAGATCACGAACATGAATCACGTGGGCAACCAGGTATCCGTGGAAGCCCTCGTGCCGATGCGTGGTTTGATCGGTTTCGAGACTGACCTCGTCAACTCGACGAAGGGCATGGGCGTGATGAGCCATTTGTTCCATGAATACGGCGAAGACCGTGGCGAGATCGCCGCGCGCAAGAATGGTTCGCTCGTCAGCATGGACGGCGGCGAAGCCACCAGCTACGCGTTGAACATGGTTCAAGAGCGCGGTCGCTTGATGATCCAGCCGGGCGATGAAGTTTATGTCGGCATGATCGTGGGCGAAAACGCGCGCGAGAACGACATCCCGGTGAATCCGGTGAAGGAAAAGCGTTTGACCAACATGCGCTCACAAGGCGACGGCAAAGGCATCGCGCTTTCGCCTCCGCTCAAGCTCTCGCTCGAACGCGCGCTCGAATACATTGACGTGGACGAGTACGTGGAAGCGACGCCGAAGAATCTGCGCCTGCGCAAGAAGGTGCTCGACGAGAACCAACGCAAACGCTCTGAGAAGAGCCGCGCGATCAAGTTCATCGAAGAATAACGTCACGTCAGACAACTGACGCAACGAAAGCCGAACCGGAGAAATCTGGTTCGGTTTTTATTTTATGTTTCCGCGTGGTGGAAGTGTCGGGAAGGTCTGCGCGCTATCTCGGTATTCAAGAGCGACGGGCGAGGCGTCCGGGCGGCGCGATCACACTCTCAGGGCACTTTCCATTTCAAACAACTCCGTTTAACTCCCGCTCCGTCTTCAACCGCAGTTGCCCGCAGGCCGCATCAATGTCATGTCCCTTTTCCCGGCGCAGGGTTGTGACGATCTTCTGAGCTTTCATCGCAGCGAGGAATCGTTCGCAGACAGCTTCGTCCGGTCGTGACCACTCCAAGCCCTCCACGGTGTTGTAGGGAATCAGATTCACTTTGGCGTTGAGTCGCTTCGCCAGCACGCCGAGCGGTTTGGTTTGATCCAGACCATCGTTCACGCCTTTGATGAGGATGTATTCAAACGTGATCATGCGTCCGCGTTCGGCCTGGTAGTAATCCAGCGCAGAAGTGAGTTCCTTGAGCGGATACTTGCGGTTCACGGGCATGATTCTTCCGCGCACATCATCAGTCGCGCCATGCAACGAGATGGCGAGGGAGAATTGTTCCGGCTCATCCGCGAGCTTGCGGATTTGTGGCGCGAGGCCGCTGGTGGAAACGGTGATCTTCCGCGCGCCGATGCGTCCGCCCCACGGAGAATTCAACAGGCGCAAAGCTTTGAGCAGATTGTCGTAGTTGGCGAGGGGTTCGCCCATGCCCATAATGACGAGATTGTCCACGAGGCGACCGCCGGGAAAGCCGCTACTGGTCTGTCCAGAGCCGAGGCGCGGTGGGGAAGTTGCAGGTTGCAGGTTACAGGTTAGAGGTTCGGCATTCGACGACTTGCCACTTTCAACTTGCAACTTGGAACTTTCCTGGATGGCCCACCGCTCGACGCCCATGACTTGCTCGACGATTTCGTGCGGGAGCAAGTTGCGTTTGAAACCATCCAGACCGCTCGCGCAGAACTTGCAGCCGTAAGCGCAGCCGACTTGCGTGGAGACGCAAAGCGTGTGGCGGTCACTGGCTTCGCCGTAGAGCGAAGGATTGGCCGGGATCAACACGCTTTCGATGAGCGATTGATCGGCGAGCTTCCAGAGAAATTTTTGCGTGGTGTCGTGTGAGCCGTGTTTGCGGAGCAGTTGCAACGAGCCGAGCGTGTAATCGTGCCGGAGTTTTTCGCGCAGCAGCTTGGGCAGGTTCGTCATCGCTTCCCAATCCGTCACGCGCTGGACGTAGAGCCAGTCCATGAGTTGCTTCACGCGATAGACGGGCTGCTGCCACGCGGCGAACTGGGCTTCGAGTTCTTCGAGGGTCAGGGATTTGATGTCGGTCGGCACGGGAGGGAGTGTAGTGAGTGAGGCCGGGGAACTAAACGGAAAACCTGATAAAACATCCAAGCTCCAACATCCAAGCACCAGAGAAGCTCCAAATTCCAACAACCAAGGCTGAGAGCGTGTCTGAGAATCCAGAATTTTGCAGCC
>JANNAO010000426.1:0-3425 GCA_031384405.1 Verrucomicrobiota bacterium
GCAAACAAATACGAACGACGTGAGCGACGTCTTGCTGCCTTGGAGAATATTTTTCAGCATTTCATTTCGCTGCCGTTCGATGACAACGCTGCGCGTCACTACGCCACCATCCGTCACGATTTGGAAGCGCGTTCCCTTGTCATCGGGCCAAACGATCTCAAGATCGCGGCAATTTGTCTGGCGCATGGGTTGACGCTGGTGAGCAGCAACACGAACGAGTTCAGTCGAGTCACCGGACTGCGTGTAGAGGATTGGTTGAAAGCCTGATGCTCCTCGGTCAGGAAAGCATCCGCGACGTGATCCTGTTCCCGCAGTTGAAGCCAAACCGAACCATTCCCCATAACAAACCATGAAAACCATCATCACCGCCCTGCTTATCTCTGTTTCCACCCTCGTCAGCTTTGCCGCTGACACCAATGTCGTGACGGTCAGCCCGTCCATCGCCAAGGATTCTCGCTGTTTCGAGATGCGCACCTACTACGCCGCGCCCGGCAAGCTGGAGGCGTTGAATGCACGCTTCCGCGATCACACCTGCGCGCTGTTCAAGAAGCACGGCATGGAAAACGTCGGTTACTGGATTCCCGCCGATGCCGACAAGGGCGCGACCAACAAGCTGGTTTATATCATCGCCCACAAGAGCCGCGAGGAAGCGAAGAAATCTTGGGCGGCGTTCAGTGCCGATCCCGACTGGAAGAAGGCGCACAAGGAATCCGAGCTGAACGGCAAGCTCGTGGAAAAGATTGAGTCCGTGTTTCTGAATGCCACGGATTATTCGCCGGTGAAATAGGTTTGGCGCGGCTGTGTGCGAAGCATCAGTCGCAGCACTTCCTATTATTCTGAGGCTTTCAAATTTTAGTGAGCTGCGGCTGGTCTTTCAGACACAGCCGCGCTCCGCCCAGCTTACCGCTCCTTCGAGCGCGTGAATGTCACCTCTGGCCGATACACCACTCGCACGAGCAGATCGCCGCGTCCGCCACGTGTCTTGGGCAAACCTTCGCCCGACACACGGATGGTTTCGTTGCGTTCGACGCCGCGCGGGATCAACACACGCACGCGTGAGCCATTCGCAGTCGCGACCATCTCTGTTCCGCCCTGCGCTGCGCGTTGAGAACTGATGCGGAGGTCGCACCGCAAATCTGAACCACGCACTTTGAAACGGAAATCAGGTCGAACTTTCACTCGCGCGAGAACGAATCCTCCGCCAGCCGCGCTCGTTCTCGGCAGCTTGAACTTTGCGCCGGGTGCAGTTTCCGCCGGGACGATAAGTTCGTAGGTTTCCGGGCCGTCGGCATTCGCGGGGTCGCTCACGCGCACGTCGAGTTTTGTTCCGCGCAGAAGTTCTTCGATGCGCAGATGCACGTCTTGCGAAATGTTGCGTTGGGATTTCGATTTGCGCGCCGGCTGTTTCTCGCGGGCGACAAGTTCGTCGTCGTAGGCTTTGCGTTGATCCGCATCACTCAGGGTTTCGTAGGCGGCATTCAGTGCTTGCGTCTGCGCGATGGCGTCGCGGGCACCGTGGTTCACATCGGGATGGAGTTGCTTTGCGAGCAGGCGATACGCCGTACGGATTTGCGCATCAGTGCAGTGACGATCAAGGCCGAGCGTGGCGTAGTGATCGGGCAGAGGAGTGTTCACGGGACAAGGGCGAAAAGGTTGAACCACGAAATACACGAAACACACGAAATCAGAGCCGGGCAATTGTTGTCGCTGGGCAATGTTTCCCACCAAAAGGTTGACTCAGCCTGTTTCCCTTGGTTTCCCCTTTCGTGTAGTTCGTGTGTTTCGTGGTTCAAAAGTTTCCTTGTAAGGTGTGATACGCGATTGGATCAACGCGCGAGCAACAACTCGACGTAAGGCAAGTCAGCAGGCGTGGTGACTTTGGGGTTGGGCGCAGCACTCGTGATGAGGCGCACGGGTTGGCCGATCAATTCGCACGCAGCGGTGTCGTCTGTGACGTGCAGATTGCGGGCGCGAACTTCAGCGAGGGCGCGACGGATGACATCCACGCGAAACGTTTGTGGCGTTTGCACGGCGCGAAGCCGGGAACGATCCACATTGCGCGAGATCGTTTCGCCATCGGAAGTTTCCTTGGTGGTGTCGGTGACGAGTTGCGCGGCAACGGCGGCGCCGGTTTCGTGCGCGGCAGCGAACGTGGCGGCGATCAACTCCAGCGTCGTGCAAGGCCGTGCGCCGTCTTGGATGGCGACGAGTTCTGCCGAAGGCGTGAGAGCGGCGAGGCCGTTCCACACGGAGTCTTGGCGTTCCGCGCCGCCGATCACGAAGCGGTGTGGCTTGGTGAGTTTGAATTGCTGCGCGAGTTCGGCGAATGCGCTTTGCATTCCTTCTCTGACGACGAGAATGATTTCATCAATGCACGGCGCGTCGTTGAAGCGTTGCCACGTATGCGCGACGACGGGACGGCCTGCGACTTCGAGAAAGAGTTTGTCCACATCCGCTCCCATGCGCGTGCCCTTGCCTGCGGCGACGATGATAACGCTGTTCATTTCACCGCGAGTCTAAAGTCTGAGGTCGAAGGTCTAAAGTCCAAATGTGTGGCGCGGCGTGAACTTCTGGTTGGCCTGCTATCCGGGCAGGAAAGCGAATTGACTCGGATTCGCCGGGTCGTCAGAGTTTGGCTCAACTATGAAAGCACTAGCCGCACCCGCTGGATTCAGAAGCTCGGTCACCTCCAAATTTTCCGCGCCAACAGTTGATCAGATCATGGTCGAGGAACGCGCCGCGTCCTTCGGCAAACGCAGCATCAAAACTTCCGCCAAGCTCGCTGGCTTGAAAATGACCGTGTCCATGTGCGACCTCACCACGCTCGAAGGCAAGGACACGCCCGGCAAAGTCGCCTATCTCTGTCGCAAGGCGCTCCAGCCCATCGAGGCGAAATACGACGTGCCGAGCTGCGCCGCCGTGTGCGTTTATCCGAACATGGTGAAATACGCGCGCAAATTTCTCGGCGACGTTTCGCCCGTGAACATCGCCGCCGTCGCCACGGGTTTTCCCAGCGGACAATTCCCATTGCCCACCAAACTCAACGAAGTTCGCCGCGCCGTGGCCGATGGCGCGGATGAAATTGACATGGTCATTGACCGTTGCGCCTTTCTCGCTGGCGACCACGCGAAAGTGTTCGACGAAATCGCCGCCACGAAGGAAGCCTGCGGCCCGGCGCATTTGAAGGTCATTCTCGAAACCGGCGAACTCGTCACCTACGACAACGTCCGGCTCGCCAGCGAAATCGCCATGCAGGCCGGCGGCGATTTCATCAAGACCAGCACCGGCAAAGTTTCGCCCGCCGCCACCATGCCCGTCACGCTCGTGATGCTGGAGGCCATCCGCGATTACTTTTTCGCCACCGGCATCCGCATCGGCATGAAGCCGGCGGGCGGCATCCGCACGGCGAAGCAGGCGCTGGCCTA
>JANNAO010000427.1:0-3131 GCA_031384405.1 Verrucomicrobiota bacterium
CGTGCCTTGCGCCGTGGCGAAACGACCAAGCGACAAACTGCCGGGCAACATCAGGCCACCGCGCACATTGACACGCCCCACGGCATTCGAGCCGCGCCCCACCGATGCGCCGTCCATCATCACAAGTCCTCCGAACTGTGACAACGTGCCGTCGCCATCATCACCGATGCGGGCTGAGACATTGGTTGAAATCAAAGTTCCACCGCGAACCTCCACCAAACCCACAGACGCGGGATTGTCGGCGATATAGAAGACGCCGAACGATTGCACGAGACCGTTGAATTGGATCAGCGTGCCGTTCGCTCCGCCAAGATCGCCTACGACCAGTTCATCCGCCGCGATGATTTCACCAGCGTGCAAAGTCGTGCGCCCGATTCCTGATCGTCCGATGCGCAAGCCGGGCTGGCCATTGGTGGCCAGAAGATCGCTGTTCGTCGTGATAAGACCGCCGCCAGCAATAATGATTTCGCCAGCAAGTTGATTGAAGCTCCCGCCCGCCGCGCCATCGAGAACCATGACGGAATTGGAAATCTCCAATCGGCTGCCCGAGTCGAGCGTGAAGGAATTTGCCAGTTGAAACGGGGCCACGCCGAGATTGTCGAGCCGCAGCGTATTGGTGTCGCCTGCAGGAGCATTCAAATCCATCCGGCGCGCGGCGCGATTGACCTCGGGCGTGGTGAGATCAACCGTGATGATTTTCGAGGGTGCATTCGTGATGAGCGCGGCATTGGCAATGGTCGGAACGCCGCTGACCCAGTTCAACGGCTCGCCCCAATTCCCGCTGGTGGTCGCAGTCCAGATGGATTGCGCCAGAGTGAGATTCACGGCGGCAAACGACAGTGAGGCCACCATCAGGGCTAGCGGTCGGATCGTGTGTTTGCTTTTTATCATGCAACTTAACCAGCCGGGTTTGCGTTCACCGCCTTTTCAAGACACTGGTAAATCATCTCTACGCAACGAGCGTGCCACGGCTTAAACGGCCTGTTTTGCGGGGGGATTCGCACTCATCTGTTCCGGAAACAAAGTGAGTCGCTCCGGGTGCGGAACAACGCGGGTATTGCCAGAGCTGCTCCGTTTGGGGTGGTCAAATTGCGCGCCGGATTCCGAACGCATGATGATTTTTGCTCGCTTGCCCGCGTGTTGTTTGCCCGGCAACATCAGCCGCATGAACTTGGCCGAAGCCTTTGATCAATCCGCCGCCATCTACGCTCAGAAAACCGCCGTCTTCTGGGACGAAAAAGAATTCACGTTCGACGCGCTCCGCCAGCAGTCCAACGCTGTCGCGGAAGATCTCGCAGGGAAGTTTGGCGTCAAACCGGGCGACCGCGTGGGGCTGTGGCTCAAGAATTGTCCTGAATTTATTCCCGCGCTCTTCGGCATCCTCCGCACTGGCGCTGTCGTCGTGCCCATCAACAATTTTCTCAAGCCAGATGAAGTCGGCTACATCCTGGCCGATGCGGGCGTCGAAGTTTTGATCACCGATACAGAACTCGGAGCGCACTTCCCAGCCCTGTCCGCCGCGCGTCCGCCGCTGAAGATGCTCAACATCGAGGAAGCCGCCGTGCAATCTCCATCCTCCATCTTCCATCCTCCATCCTCCCGCTCTGAGTCGGATTTGGCCGTCATCATCTACACCTCCGGCACCACGGGGCGACCCAAAGGCGCAATGCTCTCGCACGGCAATCTCCTTCACAACGTCGCGAGCTGCCGCATCGTCCTCGATACCATCGTATCTGATCGTTACGTCGTGTTGCTTCCGATGTTTCACAGCTACATGCTCACCGTGGGAATCCTGCTGCCATTGCTCAACGGCGCGTCCATTGTCCTCATCAAATCGTTGAACCAGCCGCAACAGATGTTGCGCGAGATGTATCAACGCCAAGCGACTTGTCTCCCGGCGATCCCGCCATTCTACCGCACGCTCGCTCATGCGAATCTGCCCGCCAAACTTCCGTTCCGCATCTGCGTGAGCGGCGCGGCGCCGTTGCCGGTTCAAGTGTTGAAAGATTTTGAAGCGAAGCATCAGATTCCCATCGTTGAAGGCTACGGACTCAGCGAAGCCTCGCCCGTCGTCACTAAAAATCCGTTTCGCGGCGTGCGCAAGCCCGGCTCGATTGGACTGCCCATTCCAAACGTGGAAGTCAGTATCCAGGATGATTCGGGGGGAATTCTCAGCGCGAATGAAACCGGAGAACTCTGCGTGCGCGGCGGCAATGTGATGCTGGGTTATTGGAACAAGCCAGACGAAACAGCGAAAGCCATGCGCGGTGATTGGTTGCTCACCGGCGACATCGGCCATCGCGATGCCGACGGTTACTACTTCATCACCGACCGCAAGAAAGACATGCTGCTCGTCAATGGCATCAACGTCTATCCGCGCGAAGTCGAGGAGATCATCTACCAATTCCCCGGCGTGAAAGAAGTCGCCGTCATCGGCATCCCGGACGCGCGCAAAGGCGAACAACCCCTCGCCTTCGTGGCCGCAGCCGACGGCGTGACGATTGATGAAAAGGCGTTGATTCAATTCCTTCGCACCAAACTGGCCGACTACAAAGTCCCACGCCGCATTGAGTTCATGACCGCACTCCCTCGCAACGCCACGGGGAAAATTTTGAAGACCGCGCTACGTCAACAGGCGAGCGCGGTGTAGTCGGGCGACGCTCGATTGTTGGAATCTTCGTTGATTTTACCGTCTCCCGGACTTCCCCCGGTCTCCTTCATCTGTGTATCACCGGACGTGTGAGACAGGAGTTCCCTCGTTGTTGTGATGCCGGATGGCGCGTATTAGTTTTCTACGATTTAATAATGAATCGGATTCAGAACAGGGAGAAACAAAATGGAAACATCGTACAACTGGTGGGTCATCATTCAGGCACTTCAAGTGATTTGCATCGTCGGCATCGGCTACCGAATCTGCTTTCTCGTGAAGCGCGATCTCGTGTTGGCCAAGGTCAAGTCACCGGCTCAATCTCCTGTGCGCGTCAGCCAATCTCCTCGTCAGTAAAACTCTCGTCACTAATCCATAACTCTCAGCAATTGCTCAACTCAACATTTATGAACGAACAGATTCGACTCTTGATCGTGGACGATCATCCCATCGTGCGCCGTGGCTTGACCCTATGCTTCTCGCA
>JANNAO010000432.1:0-1984 GCA_031384405.1 Verrucomicrobiota bacterium
GCCGCTGGCGGCGAGCGCATCGCGCATGGCTTCGGGAGCGGGGAACTTTCCCGTGCCGAGAATGAGGCGCGACGAGAATGTTCTACCAGCGATGACCAGCGGTTTGTTGTTCAACGACATCGGCGATACTCTAGCCAGTGAGGTTGCACCTTGTCGAGAAACGAGCGGCGAGAGTCTTTCCTCGGTTCGACTCGTTTGTACAGGTGGTCAGTGTAAGTCGGTGATCTTCCAATGCAGACGATTTTTACCTCAACCCCAGCCGAGCATTTTCCCGCCGTGATACGTGATGAACGCCAGCACCCACGCGAGCACACCCATGTAGAGCCATTGGAAGAATGGCCACCACCACGACGCCGTCTCACGCCGCACCACGACCACTGTGCTGACGCATTGCAGCGCGAACACGTAGAAGACCATCAGCGTCACTGCTGTCAGCGCGGTATAGACTGGCGTGCCGTCAGCGCGCTTCTGTTCCTGCAATGTCTGCTTGAGATTCTTCATGTCGTCGTCTGCATCGCTGGCGTTATACACGGTGGACATGGTGCTGACGAAAACCTCGCGCGCCGCGAACGACCCGACGATGCCGATGCCGATCTTCCAATCAAACCCGAGCGGCGCGATGATGGGTTCGATGGCTCGTCCTGCGAATCCAGCGAAACTGTGGCGGAGCGTTTCGCCCGCTTCTTCCAAGTTCACCGCATCCAATTGTTCCTGCAATGTTGCAAGTTGGCTTGATGTGCTGCCTGTGCCAGTAGTGAGGCTGGTCGTGGTGAATGAATTGGTGATCTCCGCGCGTCGGGTTTCAAACTCAGCGGCTACTTTTTTGTTCGTCGGATAATTCATCAACGCCCACAGAATGATGTTGATGCCGAGGATCACCGTGCCTGCGCGGGTGAGAAATTGTTTCGAGCGATCCCACATGTGTCGCAGCGTGACAAGCACGACGGGGCGTTTGTAGGGCGGTAATTCCATGATGAGCATGGGCGTCTCGCCTTTCAGCAAAGTCTTCTTGAAAATCCACGCCATCAACAACGCGACGACGATGCCGAGCAGATACATGGCGAGCATCGTCACGCCGCCGAGCTTGAAGAAACCAAACACTCGTTTGTCCGGGATGCACGCGCCGATGAGCAGCGTATAAACCGGCAGACGCGCGGAACAACTCATCAGCGGCGCAACGAGAATGGTGACGAGGCGATCCTTTCTGTTTTCAATCGTGCGAGTGGCCATGATGCCGGGAATCGCGCACGCGAACGAACTCAGCATGGGAATAAAACTTTTTCCGTGAAGGCCGACCTTGCTCATCAGCCGATCCATCAAGAACGCCGCGCGCGACATATAGCCTGTGTCTTCCAGCAGGCCGATGAAAAAGAACAGCATCAGGATTTGCGGCAGGAACACCACCACCGCACCAACGCCTGCGATGACGCCGTTGACGAGCAGATCGCGCAAATCGCCCGGCGGCATTGCGCTGGCAACGTGATTACCCGCCCACGCGACGCCGTTCTCCAGCCACGTCATCGGATATTCCGCGAAGGTGAAGATGCTTTGAAACATCACTGCCATGATCGCGAGAAAGATCAACGTGCCCCAGAGTTTATGGGTGATGACACGATCCACTTTGTCGCTGAACGTTTCTCCGGGCGGCGTGAGTTCGGTGGTGACGGCCTGTTGGATTTCTGCGACGCGGGCGTAACGCCATTCAATCGGCGCACCGCGCCAGTCCACCTTGGCGGCGTCGAGACGTTTGCGCGAGGCGGCGACGGCGTCTTGAATTGCTGGCGGATAATGCGTGGAGGAAGAGGCGAGAGCCTTTTCATTGCTGAGAATCAACAATGCCTCAGCGGTCGCTTGAAGCTGGCGCTCTTGATAAGTCTTCGCGAGCAAGTCCGCCAGGCCAGTCGCTTCGATGCGGAATAAGCCGGGCAACTGGCAGAACAGCTTGGGTTTGATCTCTGGCGTAGTGGTGGGGCGAGCGTCCTCG
>JANNAO010000453.1:0-15353 GCA_031384405.1 Verrucomicrobiota bacterium
TGAACTCGCGCAAGCTGACAGCTTGAATCCCGTCGGTGCTCTCGCATCTGGAACGGATGCCGCTGCACGTCAGCCGGGTTTCAATCTCGTGTTCGGTCGTGTCTTCCCACAATCCATCAGCC
This sequence comes from Verrucomicrobiota bacterium, assembly GCA_031384405.1. Taxonomy (GTDB): domain Bacteria; phylum Verrucomicrobiota; class Verrucomicrobiia; order Limisphaerales; family JADLHS01; genus JADLHS01. The sequence goes on from JANNAO010000453.1 coordinate 123, forward strand.
AACGACTCCGTTTCGGCCCGCTCGGTTGGGGTTGGTCGCACAACTGGAGTTTCAACCTCACCGAAGCCACCAATGGCAGCATCACCATCAATGGGCCGGCAGGCGCGCAGCGCACCTTCCAGTCTGATCTCCGAGGCGGTTACTTCACTCAAGCCGGTGATTTCGGGAAAATCATTGTGCTTGGACTTAACACCTACGAAGTCCGCGAAACCGACGGCTCGCGCATGGTCTTCCGTGCCGATGGCAAGCTCGACTTCGTGGAGGACTTGAACGCCAATCGCATCACCGCCGCGTATTCCGGTGCATTGCTCACGAGCCTCACTCATTCTTCTGGTCAAAGCCTCACGCTCAATTACAGCGGCGGCTTGTTGCAATCCGTTACTGATCCCTTCGGGCGCGTGACCACCTACGCTTACGACGGCGCGCAAAATCTCGCCAGTGCCACCTACTACGGCACGAACACCGTGAGCTACGCCTACGTCACCGGCCAGGGCGCGGCGCGCGAACACGCCCTTGCCACCGTCACCTATCCCGGCGGCACGCACGAATACTTCGGCTACGACCCGCGCGGTCGGCTCATTACCGTGAACCGCGATGGCGGCGCGGAAGCGGTCAATTTCGCCTACGACACGGCAGGCACGGTGTTCGTGACCGACACCTTCACCAACCAGTCAAAACTCTTCTTCGACCAGCGCGGCTTGCTGGCGAAAGTGGAGAACCCGCTCAAGAACAACGCCCGATTCTCCTTCGACAAAAACTTCAACCTCACGAGTCTCCAAGGCCCGGATGGAAAATCTTCCGCGCTCACGTTGGACGCCAAGGGCAACGTCACCAAGGTGCTCGATCCCGCCGGGAACGCGCTGGCCATGTCCTACACCAACAACACCCGGCTGGGCAAACTCACTGACGCGCGCGGCCAGACCACCGCGTTCAATTACGACACCAAAGGCAATGTGACCGGCATGGTTTATCCCAACGGCAGTCTGGAGAGTTACACCAACGACGCACGCGGTGAAGTCATTGCTGTCCAGAACCGCCGGGGACAGGTCATTACCTTGACCCGCGACAGCTTTGGCCGCGTCACGCACAAGGCCACGCCCGAAGGCCGCACGTTTGATTACGACTACGATGCGCGCGGCAACCTGACGAACGTGATTGATTCCCTGCTCGGCACGAACCGCATGACCTACGACAACCGAGACCTGCTCGCCAGCCTGACCTACCACGACGGCAAGGGTTTCACGTTCCAGTATGACGCCGCCGGACGCCGCGCGCAGCGCACCAGCCACGACGGTTACACGCTCAAGTATTTCTACGACAGCTTGGGCCGGCTCTGGCGGCTGGAAGACGGCACGAGCCGGCAGATCATTGAATACCTCTACGACACGGCGGGCCGCTTGAGCCGGGAGAACAAGGGCAACAACACCTGGACCACCTACGATTACGATGCCGCCGGACAGGTGTTGCATCTGGTCAACTACGGCACGAACGGCGTCCCGCTCTCGCGGTTTGATTACACCTACGACGCCAACGGCAACCGCACCTCCATGACCACGCTGGCGGGCACGAACAGCTACACCTACGATTCCATCGGCCAGTTGACCGGCGTGACCTACCCGAATGGCCGCCACGTCACCTACACCTACGACGCGGCGAGCAACCGGACAGCGGTGAACGACAACGGCACGAACACGCTCTACACCGTCAACAACCTCAATCAATACACCCAAGTCGGCAGCACGACTTACGGCTTTGATGCTGACGGAAATCAGACCAACAAGACGGAGACGGCGGGCGCGACGAGCTATGAGTTCGACAGTGAGAACAGACTTATGCGGGTGGTTACGTCGACGAACGGAACTTGGCAATATACCTATGACGCATTCGGAAACCGCGCGTCAGTGTCACACGACGGTCAGAATGTTCGTTACCTTCTAGATTTGGGGAGCATGGTAGATGTCGCCGCAGAATATACAGATTCCGGATTTCTTATTGTGAATTACAACCATGGCATTGGACTAGCATCTCGCGTTGATAACTCAAACACAGCGGCATTCTACCAATATGATGCTGTAGGTCACACGCGAGAATTGACCGACATTTATGGGAACATTTTGAATAGCTACGATTACGAGCCTTTCGGAGAAAAGCTTCAAGGATTTGAAACCATAACAAACAGTTTTCGATACGTTGGAAGATTTGGCGTCATTAAGGATGAAAACGGACTTCAATTTGTGCGAGCGAGGTATTACGACAATCTTACAGGTCGGTTTAATTCGCCTGATCCCATTTGGCCTGTTGCATCAATCAAGAATGCATACTCTTACGCAAATAATTCTCCAGCCATATTTGCCGACGTAAGCGGCTTGGCTACTGTGAATACGATGAGCGTCTCGTTTTATGGGCCTATTAGTGTTAGTACGGGCGTTGACCCTGCAACCGGAGAAGAATATTTGGGTTTAGAAATTGGCTTTAGTACGAGTAAGTTTTCTATGGTTACTCTAAGCGCTGAAGGCGACGTCAGCCTCCTTTTGCCGTGGCTTTCAGCTGGCAGTGATAAACTTGAACCTGGCTTTTTCTTTGCGCGTGGTTTTGCGTTAGGTGTTGGGGGTATGATCGTAACAAAAAACCTCGAAGAAGACACCTACTATGCAACTGTCGGTCGTGGCGCGACCTTGTCATTTGCGTATGTTTTCAAAAGACCAGACTTTCTGCGGAAAGAAAAGGAAGTTTACATTTACACAGAAATTGGAAGCAAAAATACCAGCGTTGGTCTAACTCCTCCGGTTGTGAATTACGATGCGTTTTCCAGCACTACGATCCAATCATTTGACCCCAACGAACTTATTGGCCCTGCCGGTTACGGGCCGCAGAACTATTTGAAAGGCGACGGCACATTTGCCTACCGCATTGGTTTTGAAAATGCCTCGAACGCCACCGCACCAGCGCAAGTCGTGGTCGTCACCAACACCATCGCCACCAATCTGGATCTCGCCACGCTGGAGTTCAGCAGCGTCGGTTTCGGCGATTATTTCTTCGCCATCCCGTCCGGTTCGCAGCATTACGAGCACACGGAGTCCATTGAATTCAACGGCACAACCTTCGACGTGAACATCGAGGTCACCGTGGACACCGCCACCCGCCAGGTGCGCGCCCGGTTCGACTCCGTCATGCCCGAGAGCGGTTTGCCGCCCGCCGCAGAAATCGGTTTCCTCCCGCCAGAAAACGGCACCTATCGCGGCATGGGCCATGTCTCCTACGTGATTCGTCCAGTGTCCGGCCTGCCCACCGGCACGGCCATCCGCAACATCGGCACCATCACCTTTGATCCCCTCGCCGGCGGTCCCACCTTCCGCACCGATCTGGTGAACCCCACCGATCCCAACTCCGGCATTGATACCAACCGCCAGGCGCTCGTGACGATAGACACCAATCTGCCCATCAGCGCCGCCACCGGCCCGAGCGGAACTGCCACGAACACCAGCTTCGTCGTCACCTGGTCCGGCAGCGACGTGGGCGCCGGCGTGACGAGTTACGACATCTTTGTGCAGACCAACAGCGGCGCATGGAAACAATGGCTCTCTTTCACAACCAACACCTCCGCCATCTTCGGCGGCTACGCGAGCCAGACCTACGGCTTTTATAGCGTGGCGCGTGATGGCGCTGGCAACCTGGAAACAAACGCAACGATTGCAGATGTCACCGTGACGATGCCGACGAACAGTACGCCACAGCTTGATCCCATCGCAGACAAAATCGTGGATGCGAACAGCGCGCTGGTGTTCACCAATTTCGTGAATGACCACGTTGCGCCCGGGGACAAACTCAAGTTCAGCCTGTTGACCGCGCCCGTCGGTGCCAGAATCCGCAACCTCTCGCCAACAAACGGATTGTTCTTTTGGAGACCTGCCTGCGATCAAGGCGGAACGACAAACATCATCACCATCCAAGTGACCGACAACGACACGCCGCCGATGACGGCCACACAGACCTTCGTTGTGTCCGTTCCGGATTGTGTCCAGGTGAGTTTGGGCCACACGGTCGTGCGCGCAGGAGATTCCGTGGGTGTGCCGGTGGAATTGTTGTCCACCGTAGCGTTGAGCAACGTGGTGGTGAACGGGAATTATGTGACGGAACGGTTCACCAACGTCGGATTGGTTTATTACACGCAGCAGGTGGCGACAGTGCCGGTGTTCAATCTGCCCGGCGCGGGGGTGATCGCCATGGAGTTTGGTTTGCAAACGAATCACACGCTGCGGACATCCACCGGCATCGGGGCACTCAGCTTGACGGCGATTTCCAACCAAAGCTCGGCCTTCGTGTGGACGACGTTGCCCAGCGTGAACGCGCGGCGGCTCGACGGCTCAACCGTGACGAACGCCTACGGTGTGCCGGGCCGTGTGGTGGTGGTGAGCGAAGAACCGTTGATGGAATCGTTGCTGATCGCGAGCAATGAAGTATCGCTCCTGCAATACGCGCTCACCGGAAGCACCATGCGCGTGCAATCCACGACGAACGTGTTCGGCACGAACTGGCAACTCCACACGCAGACCACGCAGACGAATCTCGTGCAGGAGACAGACAAGTTCGCGCCGATCCCACCCGCGAAGTTCTTCCGTGCTATACGCGGGACGAATGGGTTGTGATGCAAGACTTGGAAATGCTAAATCTAAAGCAATGAATACACGTATCCGCAGCCTCGTGGCTGGCTTGGTCGCCTGCCTCACGTCGGTAGAAATGATTCACGCTCAAAATAACCCAACTCTGGGCGGGGCGATCTCTGACGGAGATTTCGCAACATGGACACCGTTTCATTTCATCACGGATGATCCATTCCTCGCGGGGACGCCGCCGAATGTTTCCACGGGGCGCATGGAGCGGCTCGCTGGCGGAGGCAGTCCCGGCGCGCATCTCAGGTTCACTCACACGTTCACATCGGGCGACACCTCGTGGATCGGTGCGATGAAGGAGGATTACACCTACAACCCGCACGAGAAGGGCGAGATTCAGAGTTTGTCCGTGAATGCGGATGTGAACTTTTTGAATTTCGGCGGCATCTCGTGGCAACTCGTGGTGGAGCAAGATGGGAAAAAGTATTTCACCGTGCCGTGGGAGCAGGCGGGGCCGGGTTTGCAAACGGTCAAGTTGCCCAATCTCACTCCAAAAGATTTCGACACAAATCCGTGGGCGGATTACAGCAGCAGCGGGGTTCAGCGGGATGGTAACCAACCTGATTTCAGTTCCAACGCCGCGCCGATGAAATTTGGTTTCTTGTTTGGCAATCGCGTTCCGGGTCAGGACAAGCGCACGCTCACTGCCGCTGTCACGCTGGATAATTTCAAAGTGGTCATCGCGCCTGTGCCGCCGCCACCGCCGCCCGTGGTTGTGCCGCCGCCAGTTCAGGTCATCCCAACACCGGATACACCGACACCAATAGCGCAACAGGAGGATATTGTCAGCAAGGTGATCAGGTGGCGGATCATCTGGATCATTGTTACTGCTGTCTTTGGAATCATAGCGGCATTAATCATCAACCCGTTTAATAAATTGGTTAGACTCCGGAACGTTACCCGGAAAGCTTGGGCGGATATTGATGTGCAATTGAAGCGTCGGCACGATCTCATCCAGAACATTGTGGAATCGGTCAAGGGCTACGCGAAGCACGAACGCGGCACATTGGAAAGCGTGATCCTGGCGCGGTCGGCGGCCACGAATGCACAGACGATTTCAGAACGGTCACAAGCGGAGTCGGCACTCAATACGAATGTGCGTTCGCTGCTCGCGCTGGCGGAATCTTATCCCGATCTGAAAGCCAACCAGAGCTTTCAGTTGTTGCATCTCAACCTGACTCAAACTGAGGAGAAGATTGGAGATGCTCGCGAGGAATACAACAAGGTCGTCAACACCTACAACACGGAGATTCAACAATTCCCTCGGAACATCATCGCCAAGATTTTCCGCTTCACCGAGCGCGAGTTCTTCGAGTTCAAAGGCGAGGCTGAACGTGAAGCACCGAAGGTAGCGTTTTGACGGTGCAAAGCGAACTCGGCGTGGGAACAACCGCGACGGTGAAGCTGCCAAGTGTGAGTTAAGCCGGAACGATGCAGAAGGATTAACCACGAAACACACTAAACACACGAAAGAGGCGAAGAAAACGGAAGTTCGCACCCATAAAAAGTAACACCAAATGGTGAGTGATCTTTGGGGACAGGCTTCCCACATTTCAACACGCGTCAGCCTTTGGTTTTCCTTTCGTGTGTTTCGGTGTTTCGTGGTTGAAAGGAATTTTCTCGGTTAAGTGTGAGTTGAGTCCGGTTCAATCAATCAACTCGTACGCCGGGAGCGTGAGGAAGTCCGGGAACTGTCGCGCCTTGGACATCTCGGTGAAGAGTCGCGCCGCTTGTTTGAAATGGCTCTTGGAAAACTTCTCCGCGCCGAGTTCGTTCTCCATCCGGATCATTTCTTTGTCCAGCAATTCAGTGTAAAGGCCGGCATCCACTTCTCGTCCGCGCAGTGCGCCTTCGGAGATGATCGGCCCATAGCGTAGCCACTGCCAGATTTGCGAACGCGAAATCTCCGCCGTAGCCGCATCCTCCATCAGTCCGTAGAGTGGCACGCAACCGTTTCCCCCAAGCCAGGCTTCGAGATATTGCACACCCACGCGGATGTTGGAGCGCAAACCATCCGTGGTCACCGTTCCTTTTGGTGCGCTCAACAAATCTTCCGCCGTCACGTTCACGTCGTCTCGTTGGCGGGAAATCTGGTTCGGCCCCGGCATGTGACGATTGAACGCTCTGAGTGCCACGGGCACCAGACCCGGATGCGCCACCCACGTCCCATCGTGTCCATCTTTGGCCTCGCGTTCTTTGTCGGTAAAAACTTTGTCCAATGCGGCGTCGTTCGCGGTCGCGTCGTGCTTGATCGGGATTTGCGCTGCCATTCCACCCATCGCGTGCGCGCCGCGCTTGTGACAGACCTTGATCACGTTCAGGCAATACGCCCGCATCATCGGCGATGTCATCGTGATCTGCGCGCGATCTGGCAGCAGGAATTGCGGGTGCGCGCGGAATTTTTTGATGAAGCTGAAGATGTAATCCCAGCGTCCGCAGTTCAACCCCGCCGAATGATCGCGTAGTTCGTAGAGGATTTCTTCCGCCTCGAATGACGCGAGGATTGTCTCGATCAACACCGTCGCGCGGATCGAGCCACGCGGGATGTCCAGCGCGTCTTGGGCGAAGTTGAACACATCGTTCCACAGCCGCGCTTCGAGATGGCTCTCCAGTTTCGGCAGATAAAAATAAGGTCCGCTGCCGCGTTGCAACAATTCACGGGCGTTGTGGTAGAAGAACAATCCAAAATCAAACAGGCTGGCGGAAACAGGTTTGCCATCCACCAACATGTGTTTCTCCGGCAGATGCCAGCCGCGCGGACGCACCATCAACGTCGCGGTCTGCGCGTTGAGTTTGTATTCTTTTTCCGGCGTGCTGAACGAGATCGTCCTGCGCACTGCGTCGTAAAGATTCGCCTGGCCTTCGATCAAGTTTTTCCACATCGGCGCGGTTGCATCCTCGAAGTCCGCCATGAAAACCTTCGCGCCGGAGTTCAGCGCGTTGATCACCATCTTTCGATCCACCGGCCCGGTGATCTCGGTGCGACGATCCATCAAATCCGTCGGGATGGACGCGACCTTCCACGAACTGTCCTCGCGGATGTGATGCGTGGCGAAAGGAAAATCGGGGAACGATCCACCATCAATCTCCATCTGCCGTTCGGCGCGGCGTGCGAGCAATTTTTCGCGCGTGGGCTGAAACTCTCGCGCCAGCTTGGCGATGAAGTTCAGCGCGCCCTCGGTCAAAATGTGTGCGGCAGACGATGGTGTCGGAGATTTTAGTTCAATGCCGTGCGCGAGCATGATGTGTTCGGTCATTAAAAGAAGGGGAATTTGTTTGTGCCTTAATTCAGCGTGAGCGTTTCTTGCGCATGGCTGTGGCTAGTTGGGCGCGTAACTTCGCGACTTCTACTTTAGCGCGCGCGAGTTCTGCGTTCTGTCGGTCGCCGTGCTCACGCGCCTCGGCCAGTTCCTTCGCATGGCGGCGGAGTTCAAGTTGAGTCTCAACATGGCGCGCGAGGATGCGGAGAGATTGCTTCTGTTCGTCGCGCAAGATACGCGGCTTGCTGTCCACCACGCAGAGCGTTCCCAGCGCGTATCCATCGGGCGATTTCAGCGGCGCGCCAGCGTAGAAGCGAATCTTCGGTTGCCCCACCACCATCGGGTTTTTCTTGAAGCGCGGATCCTTGCTCGCATCGGCTACGATGAATAATTCATCCTGCAAGATCGCGTGCGCGCAGAACGAGATGTCGCGCGTGGTTTCTTTCATGCTTGTGCCCACTCGCGCCTTAAACCATTGCCGCTTCTCATCCACCAACGTGATGAATGCGATGGGTGCTTCGCAAATATGACTCGCCAGCTCTGCCAGTTCGTCGAACACCTCCTCCGGCACCGTATCGAGGATGTCGTATTGCCAGAGGACGCTGAGACGTTTGGATTCGTTTTTCGGAATGGGTGGTTTCATAAGTTCACATCGGGTCGCGGTTCACGTCTTTGTAATAGATATAGCTCGCAGGCGTCTTGCCCATCGCCACGAACCATTGCGGACAATACGCCGACATCCAGATGACATCGCCAGCTTTCACCGGATGATAATCGTTATCCAACCGATAAACGCCCTGACCTTTGAGCATCAACAATCCGTGCTCCATGATGTGCGTCTCCACGAACGGCAGCGTCGCGCCCGGTTGATACGTGAAAATGTTCACCGCCATGTCGAACGCCTGATGATCCGGCAACAACACCTGCAAGCGCGCGTCGTCATTGCCGAGAAACGGCGCGCCTTTCATGTCACGTTCGTGGCCGACGATTGTTGCCGGAGCAGACACGCCCTTGAGCGGCACGTAACGCTTCTGAAAAATCAAAAGCTTCATCGCGGCTGCGTGACTGTTCTTGATCACCATGTCCTTACCTGGCGGCAGATACACGTAACTACCGCGCTCCAGCCGATGCCGCTTCTCCGCGAGATCAATCGTGCCTGCGCCATCGATCACGAATATGACGTATTGATTGACGCCTGTGTTCCCTTCGCCGACACCGTCTTTTTCCAACGAGATATTAAGCTGCGTGAACTGCGGGCCGCCCATCGCCGGAGAGATGTTCACCACGCATGCGGCGTTTTTCCAGCCGGGCAGGTGGCTGTTCACAAAACCATCCGGCGTGATGAGTGCGTAACGCGGCTTCACCACCGTGCGAGTGAATCCAAATAAGTCTGACATGATCTTTCGTTTTGTAGGCGACGACGTAAGGAGTCGTTCTCAAGTCGTCTTGAATCTGGTTATAGGTTCGGTTTCACCAACTGACCCATCGGCTGCGAAACAATCTTTCCATCGTGAAACACCGTCGTCCCGCGCAGGATGCTGCGAACCACCCGCCCTGTCAACGCGCGCCCCACATACGCACTCTGCCGATGGCGATACAACAAATCCTCCACTCGCACCATAAATTGCGCCTTCAAGTCCACCAACGCCAAGTCCGCATCCGCACCGACCGCGATGCGCCCCTTCGTCTTCGGTAACTTGAAACGTTCAACGACGTTGAAAGACGTGAGTCGTGCGATTGACCGAAGCACGTCATGGACTGCGCCGGCAGAGCGCAGCGACGACGGCGCTTTTGCACCACCAGACATCTGACCGTTCTCTGCCAAAGCGGGGTCGCGCTTCGCTTGCCCCCGCAGTCCATATTCCGTCAGCAACAGCGGCAACGTATGCTGCACTCCCGAAATCCCGCCCCACACCTTGAAAAAGTTTTTGTCCCGTTTCATGTCCGGCGGCGACGGCGAATGATCCGATCCAATCGTGCTCACGTAACCGTTCTCCACATAACGCCACAAGACATCCTGTGCTGACTTCGGGCGCAACGGCGGCGCGCACTTCGCCACTGCACCGAGTTTCTCCACGTCGTCCTCCGTCAGCACCAGATAGTGCGGGCACGTCTCGCACGTCACATCCACGCCCTGCTTCTGCGCGCTTGCCACCAACGCCACGCCCGCGCCCGAACTCACATGCACGATGTGCAACGCGCACCTCGTCTCGCCCGCCAGTTGGATCGCGCGATGGATCGCATCCAACTCCGCGTAGATCGGGCGCGAATCCAGATAATCGCGGATGGAAGTTTTGCCCTTGTCCTGCGCGCGTTTCGAGAGTTCGCTCGTGGTGATCTCGCTCTCTGCGTGAACTGCCACCAACTTGCCCAACTTCGCCGCGCGCTTCATCCCCTCGCGCAACGTCGTTTCATCCACGCAGGAAAAATCCTCGATGCCGCTGTTGGACATGAACGCCTTGAACCCGATCACGCCACGCTCGGCCAATTGTTCTAGGCAATGCAGGTTTCCCGGCACAAGCCCGCCCCACAGCGCGAAGTCCGTGAAAGATTTCTCCGCCGCCAGCCGGGACTTCTCATCAAAGCTCGCCGCATCGCACGTCGGCGGATGCGCATTGAGCGGCATGTCGAAGAACATCGTCCCGCCGCCCGCCGCCAGCGCGCGCGACCCGGTTTCAATCCCCTCCCAATCCGCGCGCCCCGGCTCATTGAAGTGAACGTGCGAATCAATCAGCCCGGGAAATATGTGCAGCCCATCAGCCTTGATCTCCTCGCGTGCCTTGCCGTCGGGAATGTTTCCAATAGCGACAATCCGTCCGTCAGCGATGCCGATGTCCGAAACGCTTTCGCCCTCGTGCGTCACCACCGTTCCACCGCGTAAGATGAGATCGAGTTCATTCATGGATGGATTGCTGAAATTTAGTTTGGCCGAAGCTCGCCCTCACCCCGGCCCTCTCCCCCAAGGAGAGGGAGAATCGTTTCCCGCCTCACGAACATTGTTATCGCTGGATTTAACACGATTGCTTTCGATAGCAACGAAACGCATCGCTACTGTCCCCTCTCCCCGGGGGAGAGGGTTAGGGTGAGGGCGGGCGTGAACCCATGTATAAATCGTTGTATCAGTGGTTGTCTGAAATTTCATCTATTTCGAAATCAATGAAAGTAGCACTAAAACCCCAAGGCAAATCTTTTTGGTATAGTGGAACTGCAAAATCCAAATCGAATGAACCGATTCCAGTTGCGGGCAAATAAATACTTTCAATCTGAACGTCTTCGCGTTTCAGTGAAAACTTCTCAGACCCAAAACCTTCATTGGCGTTCTCAATAGCACGAGTTACAAATTCGTGAAGTCGGTCACGGACTGATAGCATAGTTGAGACTTGGTCAGCGGTCGGCGAATCCGAGTCGCCCCCAATGTCTATTTTATCAAAGCCTTGAATACCTGACACAGAACACTCCCAACGATTTTTGAAATGTCGTACATCTCCAAAAACAAGATGATGACTGCTCTTTGTTACTGTGTTCTCTTTGCGCCGGTAACGGATTATCCAAGAAAATAAAGCTCCCAAGACCGCAATCAAAAAAACCAATCCAATTATCATTGGCCACGGCTTGCTGAGTCCTAGCCAGTTCTCAGCGATTAGCATGGGAACGAGAACCATTAGAACCAAACCTGCGAACGCTCCAATCTGTATAAGTATTGATGGAATCTTTTTCATAATTCAGGACAACAACCTCACAAACTCCCCCATCACACCAATCGCCACGCCCACGTCCGCTTCCGTCGCCGACTCCGCCGGGTTGTGACTGATGCCGCCTTTGCAGCGTACGAACAACATCGCTACCGGACAGATCGCCGCCATAGCCGCCGCGTCGTGCCCTGCGCCGCTCGCGAGCAAGGGCGCGTCTTTCTGATGCCGCTTCACTGCGCTTTCCATCAGCGACGTGAAACTTCGGTCGCAGATCACCGCGTTGCTTTCGTGCGTCACCTGCCATTTCATAAACACACCGCGCGCCGTGGCGATTTCTTCCGCGCGCTTCTTCAGATCAGCACAAGCGCGGACGCGCACTCCATCATCAGGATGACGCACATCCAGACTGAGCTTCGCTTCACCGGGAATAACATTCGTCGCGCCGGGCATCGCAGCAATCTCGCCGACCGTTGCCACCAATCCACCGCGACCTTGCGCCAACGCTTCCACCGCGAGAACAAACTCCGCCGCCGCACACAACGCATCGCGCCGTAGATTCATCGGCACCGTGCCCGCGTGTCCCGCCTCGCCGATGAAGCTGATCCGCGCCCGCGTTTGCCCCGCAATCGCCGACACCACACCCACCGCGAGATTTTTCTGTTCCAACACCGGCCCTTGCTCGATGTGAACTTCCGCGTAACCCAGCAACCGACTCGCATCCACCTTCGCACTCGCGAGGCTGTCAGGATTCCCGCCGAACTCGCGGATCGCCTCCGCCATCGTGATGCCGCGCGCATCGGTGCGCTTCAAATCCTCCGCATTGAAAGTCCCCGCCAGCGCGCGACTGCCGAGATACGTGCTTTGATAGCGCACGCCTTCCTCATCCGCAAAACCGACAACCTCAATCGCAAATGGCAACCGTGTCTTCGTCTCGTGGAGATGTTGGACGCAAGCGAGTGCAACCAACACTCCAAGCGGCCCATCGAATTTCCCCGCATCGCGCACCGTGTCGAGATGCGAGCCGAGCAGAAGAATTTTCCCCTGCGGTGTTGCGGCTGGATAGTGGCTGATGAGATTGCCGATGGCGTCGGTGCGCACGCTCATGCCCGCCTCACGCATCCATGAGCCGACGAGTTCGTTCGCGCGTCGCATCGCAGGCGAAGCGAATGTGCGCGTGAGTTTGCCGTCGTCTTCGCTGATCTGCGCGAGAGCGTCGAGGCGTTGCATGACAAGTTGCGCTGGATTCATAAGCTCCAAATTCCAAGCTTCAACTCCGATAAATCGCGAGTGAACCTCCAGAGAAGCACCAATAACCAAAGGCGCAGGTAGGGCGCGTCACTCCTGTGCGCGCCGGGCTTCGATTGCAACAGGACGGCGCGCACGGAGTGACGCGCCCTACCAGCTTTGCCTGATGTTCGGAGCTTCATTCAACTCCCCCGATACGTCGAGTAACTCCACGGCGAGCAGAGCAGGGGAACGTGATAGCCCGCGCCCGCGTCCGCGATGCCGAATCGCACCGGCACTTGATCCAGGAAACGAATCTTCGGCAGCGTCGGCCACTTGGATGCAAAGTAATCACCGACGAAGAACACGATCTCGTAATGGCCAGCCTTCATTTCGTCCGCAGCCAGCAACGGCGTTTCGGTGCGACCATCAGCATTGGTGCGTGCAGTGGTGACGAGTGTGCGGTCTTCACCATCGAGCGACCAGAGTTCAATTTTCATTCCTGAAGCTGGGCAACCATGCGCGGTGTCCAGAACGTGGGTGCTGAGTTTGGAAGGCATAAGTCAGGGCTGAGTTAAATCCCGAAGCCGCAGTTCCGCAATCTTGAAAATTTCTGTCAGCGCGGCCTGAATCTCCTGCTCGCAGGAATTTTGCAGACGAACTTTGAACCCGTTCAAGATCGCCTCCTTCTTGTTGAGCCGCGCGCAGATGATGAATGGGAAACCAAACTTCTCCTTGTAGGCGGCGTTGTTCTGCTGGAACAACGCGACTTCTTCCAGCGTGAGATTGCCCAAACCCGCGCTCGCCTGCTCGCCGGTGGATTCCTTTGTGAGTTGCCCGGCCAACGCCAGCTTGCCGACGAGATCAGGATGCGCGCGGATCAGCGCGAGATGCTTTTCCTCGCCCGCACCATGAACAGTTTCACATAACGCCGCATGCAAAGCCTCCACGCTGGCGAACGGACGCTTCGGCCACGTGGCCTTCGCAATCCACGATGAATGTTCAAACACCGGCCCGACGATGCGGATGAATTCGTCTTGGGTAATCGAGTTGAGTTGATGGAGAGTCATCGCTTCTTTGCAGTCGAGGCTTTGCGCCGTGGTTTGGCTGCGTCAGTTTTTGGCATCGCGAGTTGATAGAACTCGTGGAGCTTGCGTTGGAGCAGTTGTTTGTCCGGCAGGCACGTCTGATATTCTGCGATCAGAGCGGGCGACATCGCGCGGCTCAACGCATACTCCACCACCTCGCTGTCCTTGTTCGCACAAAGCAGCACGCCGATGGACGGACGCTCGTTCGGCTTTCGCACATCGCGGTCGAGCACTTCCAGATAGAATTCCATCTTGCCCAGATGTTCCGGTTCAAATGCTCTGATCTTGAGATCGAACGCGACCAGACATTGCAGCCCGCGATGATAAAAAAGCAGATCGAGATAAAAATCCTGCTTGCCCACCTGCAACCTCAACTCCTCACCCGCGAAACAAAAATCCGGGCCAAGTTCGATGAGGAATTTTTTCAAGTTGGCAACGAGAGCTTTTTGCAGATCGCGCTCGGAATAATTTTCCGGCAGGTCGAGAAAATCTAACAAGTAGGAGTCTTTGAAGATGCTCGTGGCTTCCGGGTGCAATTGTGTCAGCACTGCTGACACTTTTGGCGGAGAGATGACCATGCGCTCAAAGAGTGAGCCGTTGAGTTGGCGTTCCAGTTCGCGCTTGCCCCAGTGCTGGGTGGTCGCCATTCGTAAATAGAATTCGCGCTCCTCAGCCCGTTTACATCGTCCAAGGATCAGCAAGTTGTGTGACCAGGTCAATTGTCGCACCAGTGGTGCGACTTTTGGTTCACGTCGGTAAATATCATATAGCTGCCGCATCCTAAACAGACTGGCGCGTGTGAAGCCTTTCATGTCTGGCTGCTGCCGGGCGATGTAGTGCGCCAGTTCATTCACCACGCCCTCGCCCCATGCGGCGGAGTCCAGCTTGCGGCTGATGTATTGCCCGACGCGCCAGTAGAGATCAATCAACTCCGTGTTGACCGCCTGGAACGCGCGGTGCCGCGCGGCGGCGATGAGGCCGATGATCTCGCGGAACGCGGGTTCGTGTCGGGCGACTGCGGGTGCTTTGCGTTTGGTGGGTTTCATTATCAAAGTGGTCGCTTCAACCAAGTGACCTCCGCAATCCACGGCGAATGTTCAAACACCGGCCCGACGCTGCGGATGAATTCGTTTCCGGTTAATGAGTTGAGTTGGTGCAAAGTCATCACGGTTCGACATCGTTTCCCAGTCTCGCTGTTTCGTGAAGCAAATTAATCCAGTCGGCTTAAAACTTTTCGTTCCAGGCGACTGAGTTGTACTTTTCGAGCAACGCAGCGGGGATCGCTGGTGGCAGTTCA
>JANNAO010000458.1:0-2832 GCA_031384405.1 Verrucomicrobiota bacterium
GGCATAAAAATTCTCCGGTTAAGTATATTTCACGACTTCTTCAATGGTTGTAGCACCATCAAAGATACTGCGCAAGCCGTCCTCCCGCAGCGTCACCATCCCCAACTCCACAGCCTTCTGCCGCAACACCACCGTCGGCGCGCGTTCGGTGATCATCGTGCGGATCGTATCGCCGCACACGAGCAGTTCATAAATACCTTTGCGGCCTTTGTAACCCGTGTCATTGCACGTCGAGCAACCGCGCCCGTAGTAGAACACTTTGTCTCCCAGATCGTGCGGCGAAAGATTCAGCATGGAAAGCTGCTGCTCAGTCGGCTCGAACGGCGTGCGGCAATTCTTACAGATCGTGCGAACCAACCGTTGACCGAGAACGCCCATCAACGTGGACGACACGAGGAATGGCTCCGTGCCCATGTCCACGAGACGCGTCACCGCACCGGGCGCATCGTTCGTGTGCAGCGTGCTCAAGACCAAGTGACCTGTGAGCGACGCCTGGATCGCAATCTGCGCGGTTTCCAAGTCGCGCATTTCACCGACCATGATGATGTCCGGGTCTTGACGCAGGAATGACCGCAAAGCCTTGCCGAACGTCATACCGACGGCCTCACTGATAGCCACCTGCATGATGCCTTCGATGTCGAATTCCACCGGGTCTTCCGCCGTGAGCAGCTTCGTATCAATCGCATTCACGCGGCGCAGACACGAGTAGAGCGTGGTCGTCTTGCCGCAACCGGTTGGTCCCGTCACCACGAAAATTCCGTTCGGGCGTTGGATCACTTCGCTGACGAAGTCGAACACGTTCTTGGGAAAGCCGAGTGATTCCAACTCCAGATTCACCGCGCTGCGATCCAACACACGCAACACAACTGACTCACCAAACGCCGTCGGCAACGTCGAAACACGAAGATCAATCTCCTTGTTGCCGAGTTTGTAATTGATGCGTCCGTCCTGCGGCAAGCGGCGTTCTGAGATGTTCAGGTTCGCCATAACCTTGATGCGCGACACGACCGGCAACGCCAGATGCTTCGGCGGCGGCGACATTTCATAGAGCGCACCGTCCACGCGATACCGGATGCGGAACTCCGTTTCAAACGGCTCAAAGTGAATGTCACTCGCGCGATCTTTCACGGCCTGGAACATGACGAGGTTCACGAACCGCACGATCGGTGCTTCGTTCGCCAGACTCGCCAACAAATCTTCGTCGGACGTTTCAGCCGCAAAAGTCGCTTCCTCCGTGATCTTGTCGTCCCCGCCCAGCTCCGAGAGAATCTTCTCAATGTCCTCACTGCCCTCTTCACCGTAATACTTGTCGAGTCCACTCA
This sequence comes from Verrucomicrobiota bacterium, assembly GCA_031384405.1. Classification (GTDB taxonomy): domain Bacteria; phylum Verrucomicrobiota; class Verrucomicrobiia; order Limisphaerales; family JADLHS01; genus JADLHS01. The sequence continues at coordinate 1,323 of JANNAO010000458.1, forward strand.
GAATCTCCGCTGGATGCGCGATGACGAGTTGAATATCTTTCTTCGCAACGAACCCAACTTCATCAATCTTGCCGGGATCCATCGGGTCCTCGAACGCCACGCGCAACGTGTTTCCTTCAAGTGAAATTGGCAGGCAGCGATACATCTTCGCGCTGTTGCCGGGAATGCAAGCGAGCGCGGCCTTCGGGATTTCCATTCCTTTGAGGCTCACGACTTCCACGCCGAGATAATTCGCTTCCACTTGCAGAAGGTCATCGGCGGTCATGATCCCGAAGTCTTGCACGATCTGGAACACAGACTTACCGCTGCGTTTGATTTCGCCGACCACTTCTTCGTACTGAAGGTCGTCAATCATCCCCTGCTCTTTTATGAGCGCCAAAAGTGGATTTGAGATTTCGTCGGACATATCAGTATTGCATCGTTACTTCTTCTTCTTCGCACCGACGGCTTCGGCCAGTTCCAGTTCCTGCAACTTCTGCAAGATCGTCACGGCATCCTGGGACTTCGTGATGACTTCTTCGCGCGCAATCATGCCCGCCATATATTTTTCCAACAGGAAGCTGTCCAACGTCACCATGCCGTACTTCGCGCCGGTCTGGATGTCGGACTGGATGCGGAACGTTTTGTTGTCGCGGATCAGTGCCGCGATGGACGGCGTGTTGATCATGATCTCGAACGCCGCCACGCGTCCCGGCTTGTCCACGCGCGGGATCAATATCTGCGAGATCACCGCTTGCAACACGGTCGAGAGCTGGATGCGGATGGTCTCCTGTTGGTTTTGCGGAAACGCGTTCACGAGACGATCAATCGTCTTGGCCGCGCCTGTCGTGTGAAGTGTTCCAAAAACCAAGTGACCCGTCTCCGCCGCGCTGACGGCGGCTTCAATCGTTTCCAAGTCACGCATTTCTCCCACCAGAATCATGTCCGGGTCTTGACGCAACGCGCGCCGCAACGCTTCCGAGAAGCTCGGCACGTCCACATGCACCTCGCGCTGCGTGACCAACGCCTTCTTGTGCTTGTGATAATATTCGATGGGGTCTTCAATCGTGATGAGATGCACCTCTTCGCGCGTCTCGTTCACGATGTTCAACATGGATGCCAGCGTGGTGGATTTGCCTGAACCCGTCGGCCCGGTCACGAGAATCATTCCGCGCGGCTTGTGCAACAACTCCTTCACCGATTCCGGCAAGCCAATCTGTTCATAGGTCAGGAGCTTGCTGGGAATCTGACGCAGAACCATGCCGAAGTTCCCTTTCTCCTTGAACACGCTCACGCGGAAACGCGCCACGTCACCAAAGGCAAACGCGAAGTCCGCACCGCCAGCCTCACGCGTGTGTTGGATGTGATCCTCGGACGTGATGCTGCGCATCAACTCCTCGGTGTCCTCTGGTTTGCACAGTGGCCCCTCCACTCGATGCAAAATACCGTGGACGCGGATCGTCGGCGAGACGCCGACACGGATATGCAAGTCGGATGCCCCTTCGGACACCACCAACTGCAACAAATCTGA
>JANNAO010000464.1:0-6357 GCA_031384405.1 Verrucomicrobiota bacterium
CTGCCGCGACCGCCAGAACCAAAAAGACGTCCCCGGTGCCGGCCATGTCATTCGCAACAACCTCGGTTACAAGGCCACCGTCAGCGAAACTTCCAACCTCGGCGCGACCAACGACACCAGCTTCAATTACTTCACGCTGCCCGTCACCGTGGCGACAAATGATTTCATGTCGCTCGACGAAAGCCTGCTCACCGCACCACGCAAACCGAACGGCGACCTGCCTTACATCGCGTTCGCGCAACTGGTCAGCACGAGCGACTTGTTGAATGCGGGAACGAATGCGGGTTTTGCGTTTGCTGACACTGCGCCGGACTTGGGTGCATTTGAATACGGCATCCAGCCTCCGCCGACTTTGGCCATGATGAGTGCGGGAGGAAACCTGATCTTCAGCGGCATCAACGGCCCGGCGGGAGGAACGAACTATCTCGTGGCGACGACGAATCTCTCTGCACCACTCGCCACTTGGACGCGCGTGGCGACGAACACGTTTGATCCTTCTGGAAATTACAACTTCACAAACGCGATTCCGTCTGGTGTGTCGCAACGCTTCCATCGCCTGCAACTGCAATAGAATCCAGTGCCATTCCGTGAAGCAGAGTTAAGCTCGAATTCCGAAATGGAATAGGCGGTGAGACGCGACTGTAGCGGCAGGCATCTCTGCCTGCCGTAGAGGGCGGCATCCTTGCCGCCCGGAAAGAAACGTGGATTTTTGTGCGTCTGTCGCTTCTCTTGAGCCATACGTTGCTGGTGTGATTCCTTCCGCCGGGCAGGGATGCCCGGCTCTACGGCAGGCAAGGATGCCCGCCGCTACTTCGGAAGTCGGGTTAAACGTTCGCAACAAGGTTCGCTTGGCAATCCTCTACTGAAGGCGGCACTCCATGCGAAGCGGCTTGCTCGATGCGACCGCGCAAAACGACGGTCAGAGCCTTAACAGTCAGTTCGGCTGTGAGAAAAGGTTTTGCGATGACACCATCTCCGCCGCTAGCCGCCACTTGGTTGCGCGTATGCGAATCGTTTTGTCCGGTGACGAACACGACGGGTGTCCGGGCGTTGATTTCAGTGTTGCGGATCTTTGAACACGTCTCGAACCCATTCATTCCGGGCATTTGAACGTCCATGAAAATCAGGTCAAACTTTCTTTCGCTGGCGATCAAAACCGCTGCGTCTCCGCTCTCAACACCGACGGGTTTTTTGAAAGCAACCTGCAATGCGGACGCCATCGCCCGGAGCGAGATCGGATCGTCATCTACAGCAAGAATCTGGACTGGAAACTCCGCGATAAAATCGGGACTTGATCCATGAGCACACAAATCATCAATCAACTCCACGGCGTTGGAGATGGTGAGCAGCGTCGTTTGCGTCCAGTTGTCGGGGCTTTCAAGAAGTTTTCTGACCAACCCCTCCAACGGACCACTCACACGTTTCACGGATTGGTTCACATCTGTATCCACTTCAGACGACAACGCTTCAAGACCAAGAAAAAATTCTGCGAGCATCTCCTGCCGCGTGATTTTGTCCGTCTTGTCTGACACGCTACGGATGAGGTCTTTCAAAAGTGCCAGCTTTGTGGCGACCCGCGACATGAAAACATTCTCAATCGTATCGCGTGATTCAACCACCTCGTTTGACATCTCGTCCATGCCGGGCACTGACAGACTGATGCGCCCGTCATCCGTGGACGATTTGAGCAAGGTGGCTTCAAGGTGCTTCTCCTGAGCGACTGGCTGGATGCTCGCCGCGACATCCGTATTGTCAGCCACGGTGGAACCAGGCGAAGCCTTGTCCACGACCACCCCGCCATCACTTCCGGCAAGCGGTTCAGCATCCGTTTTGATCCGGCGTTCCAGCGCCAATGTCAGTGCCTTGACCGTGATCTCAAATGTCAGGAATGGCTTGGCGATGAGATCGCTCCCATTGGCGAGAACTGATTTCGCGCGAGCATGGAAATCATCCATGCAGGTGACAAAGATCACGGGTGTCTGCTTGTTCGCCGGAGTCTCGTGAATCTTGGTGCAAACTTCATAACCGTCCATCCCGGGCATTTGCACGTCGAGAAAGATCACGTCGTAATTGTTTCTCGCAACCAGTGCCAGCGCAACAGTTCCGTTGTCCGCCAAGTCCGGTTGATTGAACACCTTCTTCAAAGCCAACGCCACCGCCGTGCGACTGATCATGTCGTCGTCCACGGTCAGGAATCGCAGCGGCGGCTGGGTCAGAATATCTCTTCGCACTCCCGGCTTGCTCAATTCGCCCAGCAGTTGAATGCCTCTGGCAACCGTTCGCAGTGTGGATTGCGTAGCGTTGCCCGCTTTGTCGGTCAACTGCTTGAGCAATCCCTCCAACGCTGATGCCATCTGCCAGGCGGGAAGGAATTCTGGAGACACCGATTCGTTTTTGAACGCGTTCAATTCACGCCTTAAATCCCCCAGCAACCGGACACGCACGGCATCGGATGTGGTGTTGACGATAGACTGGAGCAACGAGCGTTGAGACGAAACGAGACGTGCTGCGGTGGCGTGGAAGCGTTGCTGGTCTGAACTTGGTCCGTCACTGGCCGTGTTGACTCCAGCGGGTGGCGCGGAAGTGCCCGCTTGGAATGCCGTCAAAAATTCCGCGAAGCATTTGTCTTCTGCGCGCACGGTGTCGGCCACGCCAGTTACGACACCCGTCCGTCCAGACCATGGCTTTAGTCTGGTGAAGGTTTTCCTGAAGAAGCCAGGAACGAGCACACTCACAGCAAGGATAGAACTCAGAAGCGTAGCGACGATCAGAAGGACGCCTTGACCCATGATTCCGTCCGATTCATTGCTGGGCTGCGGGAGTTGACGACTTGGATTTGCGACAGTGGTTTTTTCAAAGGCGAGGGGCACATCATCTCCGACTGCATGTTGGATGGAGACCCGTTTCCTGAACTGCTCCTGTCGCTCGCTGGCGCCCTGCTTGTTTTTTTCCTGATAATAATAATCAACCTTTGGCGCACGTTCCGACTCGACCGTGTAGGTATCTTCCACCGCGTTCAAAGTCAAACAAGGCAGCATCAGTCCCAAGACCAACAACAGTGGCAACACTTGAGATAACCGTTGGAGCGGGGATAACAACTTTGCAGAGCGACGGGCACATCCCGTGGTCTCCCGATCAAGCTGGGTTTCCAGGTTGAGGGATTTCAGCCGGACGACAGGCAGGGCTTGCGCGCCTTCTGGTGGCCCGACGATTTTTGACGTCGTCCCCATCATGTTGGTCATGTAATAAACTGAATGTCCTGTGCTTGTTCCAAAGCGACTAGTAGGGAGCAGCCGCTACCGTCACGTTCGGCGGCACTGTTGCCCAACGGCCTCGGAATACTTTCACCAAACTTGGCGTCAATGGCGGTAGTTTCGTTGCATCATTGAAATTGAGATCGAAAGCCCAGTTGCGTTTGGGAGGCGAATAGACATTTCCGCCGCCCCAGGCATTGGTGGCATAAAGGCTGGGAAACATCTTCACCATGGAGCCGTTGTAAGTGAACGTATTTGCAGAACCCCATGTTTCAAGGAAGCGCGGGAAGTTCTCCATGCCACCGCTGTATTTACCGCGTGTCGTCTCCACTACACCAGTCAGAAGTGCTGCGTTGACGGTAGTCGGCAAGGCGACCCTGGAAGCGACAGCGTTGGTGCTCCTGATATCCGTCCAATTCTCGGATAGGATCGTGACCGCATCGGCGATCAACGACGCGGGCCGGGTCGTGACCGTGATGTTAGTCCCCAAATTCGCGGCATTGGTTTGATTGTAGTGACCTTGAACATAGAGCGGGCGCGCAGTGGCTACGGTAAGCCCGGCAGAGGGAAGGATGCGGCCATTTGACACACGCACGGCACTGAGGTTTGTGCCCGCCAGTGTGCGCCAATCGAGAACGTAAACGGAGGACATGTTGGTACTCCCCATTGCAGCACTCAAACTCGAGTTTGTCTGACTCCAACTCGTTAGCGCACCAACATTGATGTCAATCGGCCTGACGGTTTTTCCTTCGCGCGCATCCTGAAAGTTGTTGTTGGTTGTGACAAATGCAGACAGTTCACTGGTTGGAATGATGGTCGCAAAGTTATTGAACTTTCCGCTTGTGGCACTGATTCCCGAGTTTGATACGGTGAGGATCATATCCGCCTGATTGTACAGCCGCAGTCTCGCAAGCTGTGCATTGGTATCTCCACCTGCTGGCGGCGGCTGGATGATTTCCCGAATCGCTTCCGGCGTATTGGTCATGCCGATCGGCAAGGTCATCGCCGTGGCGGAAGGATTCACCAGATCAGGTTTCTCATAGACATACGACCCTCTGGGTGCGGTGCGCGTGTCATTCGGGTGGCGGCGGAATTCGATGCCGGTCACAGCAGTGACAGCGGATTGAAAGGTGAGAATCGCATCCGGTTCGACGTAGAGCGTTTTGTTGGCGTGAACCTGCCCCGTGATCTTGAAGTCTTGTCCGCAACTGATCTCCATGTCGCCAGCAGAGTACATCGCGAATTGAAAAATAGGAATCCGCGCGAGTTGAACCTCTTGCAACACCCCCGCCTCGACGTCATGCAATCTCGCGGTTTCACGCGCGTGAGCGACCACGGTGTATGTGGTGATGAATCCCCGCAAGCCGGAATAAGCTGAATTGAGCAACGAATACGTGCTCGAAGAACTGCCTCTGACGTGCGTCTGGCTGGTTGCGCCTCCTGCATTGTTGAATTCCCAACCACTCCAAAATGTCGAGTCGGTGGTGTTTGGCACCATGGCTCTGTACGAGGCGAGATTATCTGCGACCAGTTTCTCGCTGCCACTAAGGTAATCCTGTGAAATCTTGGCCAGCACTTTCTCAGTGGCTGCTTCGGCGGCGACGACCGAACGGTTATATTGAATGGATCGGTGTGTCAGCCGGGTGCTATTGGCAGACCACGTCATGGCACTGGCAAGGATTGCCAAGGCAATGCCTGTCATCATCAAGGTCAGCATCAATGCGCTGCCAGCCCGATCTGGTTTTTGAAATGTAAGTTTGATTTTCATGGCTATTCCAAAGCACGCCGAGTCACAGACGTTTCCAGTTTGTAATAGTCGGCTTGTCGCATGTGACGCGCGGCTTGGTAGAACTCAAGATTCATGTGGATCACACGGTTGTTCTGATTGTTTGTCAGCACCGTGCCAAGGTGGTCTTGTGCGGTGAACACCATCGCGTTCGTGACGGACTCAGCCACGATGCTCGCTGAACCAGGCGTGCTCGTAGTTCGACGAAATGTCTGATCCGCCGGATTCACAAAATACACGATGAAATTCGCCGTGTTCGTCGTGGGGTAGATCAACAATCCACTACCGTTCTGCTTCTCACCATTGAGTTTGCCGACGAACACACCGTTCGTGATGTTCCCGATCTGGGCGGATCTACAGGTGCGGATTTCATTGGCCATGGATCCGATCAGCTTACGGGCGTCCGCCGTGGCGTTGAGCTTTGTTTCAGTGATTTGAAACATGCTCAAGCCAAACAGGTGGGCAAAAACGATCCCGCCCAACAACATTGTGAATACGGTTATGGCGACAAGTAATTCAGCCAAGGTGAAACCGCCAGCATTGCTGTACGATTGGCACTGACTTGAGATGGAGGGACGGATTAAAACTTTCATTGATCAGGAGCCCGACAGGTTTCGATTGTGTTCGTGATACGTTCTGCCCCTTTGAATAACCAGATGCAATCCACTCTCACCCGTTTGAGCGGCGGCGTTGTCGAGATTTGAGTGATCTCGGTATTCAACGTGGCAGATATGGCATTACCACCAGAACCAGACAGATCAAGAATGACATTCTTGCTAGGAAAGTTTGAGGCCATCAATTGATCCACCTGCGGCCAACTGGCTGTATCCCATTTGGCACTTCGGGTCTCTTCCAATCTCTCCAACGCCCTGGCATTGGCAGCGAGATATAGCCCCGACTTCTCGGCAGAACTTGTGCAATAGAAATACCCGGAAATGATCCCAATCATCGCGAGTCCTGCTATAAACATCGCGATGACGACCTCGGCCAGCGTCATGCCGGATTCAAGCTTTGATTGGAGCCGCAGCGCCCGTGTTGTCAGCACATTGATAGTCATCTTAGTGATCGTTTCGTACAGCACACACCGACGGGAACCGTCACGAAACTTCAATTGATTAGCAATTTAGCGGCCTGACGCCGACGTGACCGGCACTGGGCTTGCAAATAGGGGGAAACAGCCAAAAACCATGAAGCCAATCGGGAAACTATTCAAAATGGAAGGGAACAACGGTCCGCTCCGTCAATAGAATGCAACGCTACGTCCAACAACAAGTCGGGTGGGATTAAAATTTTAGGTCAGCAGTTGTGGTTGGGGTT
>JANNAO010000519.1:0-7091 GCA_031384405.1 Verrucomicrobiota bacterium
AGGTGAGAGCGTCCCGCGAGCTTTGAATTGCTGGCGCACCCGCCGCACGGCCGCCACGCAGTAGCCGAGACTGCCGGCAATGTCTGCCGTGCTTTTACCCTGATCGTAAAGGTGAATGATGCGCTCCCGCACAGGCACTGGAATGGCTTTCATGCCGCAACACTGCCACCCCGCCCGCCAATTCGAAAACTACATGTTTTATGGAAAAGCTTTAGCGCACTCGCATCATCCACCCGCTGCCGATTGCCAGTCTGCGCTACCACTGACGGACACTTCGGGTCGCACCCTTCCAAACTGCTTTGCTTGCTCGTATTGAATGATTTTCGTTAAGGTTCAGTCCAACGACCATGCCGGACGCCAACAATAAACCGTCGCCCTCAGTTTTGAGGGCGTTTGATTTTCCCTCCCGCACCCGACTTGTGTTTGGCGCGGGCAGCATGACGCGCGTCGGGGAGTTCGCGCGGGAGACAGGTGCGAAGAAAGTTTTGCTCGTGACAGACGCGGGAATCGTCGCTGCGGGTCACGCCGCACGAGTGCAAAATGAACTTATAGTTGCGGGCTTGCGCGTGACGCTGTTCGACAAGGCGCGGGAAAATCCCACGACGAAATGTGTGGAGGATTGCGTGGCAGTGGCGCGTGCGGCGGGGATTGATTGCATCGTCGGCCTCGGCGGCGGGAGTTCGATGGATACGGCGAAGGGCTGCAATTTCATTCTCACCAACGGCGGGCAAATGAAAGATTATTGGGGAGTGGGCAAGGCGACGAAGCCGATGCTGCCATTCATCGCGATCCCAACAACGGCGGGCACGGGCAGCGAGATGCAAAGTGCGGCGTTGATCGCAGATGAGGTCACGCATCAGAAGATGGCGTGTCTCGATCCCAAGTGCGCTGCGCGTGTGGCGATCCTTGACCCGACGCTGACTCTCTCGCAGCCGCCGCGCGTCACGGCTTGCACGGGCATTGACGCCATCGCTCACGCAGTCGAGTCCGCCGTGACGACGAAGCGGAATGAGTTGTCGCAAAAACTTTCCACGGAAGCGTTCAAGTTGTTGTTCGCGGGTTTTCGTGTGGTGATGAACGAGCCGGGAAATCTCGCCGCTCGGTCGCAGATGCAGCTCGGCGCGGCATACGCGGGCGCGGCGATTGAAAACTCGATGCTCGGTGCAGCGCACGCGGCGGCGAATCCGTTGACGGCGCATTTTGGAATCGCACATGGTCACGCAGTTGGTCTGATGTTGCCGCATGTGGTGCGGTTCAACAGCATGGATGCGATGGTGAGAGATTTATATGCGGAGCTTGCGCGCGCGGGTGGAATTGAAGCAACGGCGGAGTCTCTGGCAGCGTGGCTTGCTGACGCAATGAAGTTGACGAACATGCCGTTGGCTCTTTCGAGTGCTGGCGTGAAGCGCGAGTCGTTGCTGATGCTGGCGGAGGAAGCGGCTCGACAGTGGACGGCGGGGTTTAATCCACGCGCGGTTCGTGCAGAAAATTTTCTCCAACTCTATTCAGCAGCGTTCTAGTGGGACAGCGCGTCTCGCCTGTCCTTCAGCGCGGGGTCAATTCAACACACCGGCTGCGGATAACTTGGGGTGGACAGGCAAGATGCGCTGTCCCACTAGTTTGAAAACCCGGCCATCGCCCGCCACGACTTCTTGAACGGATAGCGCAGGATCGAACGCAGGATGATGGAGCGCACTTCTTCACGCGAAACTTTCACGCGGCACTCAGGATCAAGCGCGGGTTCATCGCGGAGTTTCTGAATGGTTTCCAAGCCGATGAGAATCGGCCAAGCGCAGGCGAGGCGCAGGCTAATGTGACGGCGGGAGATGAGGTTCGTATATTCCCAACCCGCCGCGAGGTGAGATTCCGCGAGGTCGAGATAGCGATTGTAGAGCGGACGGAACGCGGGTTCGTTCGCGGGTGACAACAGATCAGCGGGAGCAAGGTGAGCTTGTGCGAGTTTGTCGGCAGGGATGTAACAGCGGCCTTTCAACAAATCCGCCGGAAGGTCGCGCAGGATGTTGACGAGTTGCAGCCCTTTGCCGAAGCGGATGCCGAGTTCCTCAAAATCAAACGACGATGCGAACTTGCGCTTCTCTGACGCGTTGAACACATGCGCGACGGACAGTTCCGTCCAGAATTTCCCCACGCAACCCGCCACGCGATACGTGTAGTCGTCCAACTCTTCCTCGTCTCGGAGCGCGACGATGTTTTCCTGAGTCGCGCTGGCGAAGCGTTGCAGATCCAACTCCTGACCGCTGATGATCGTCTCGACGACTTCGCGCACGCGCTTCAAATCTTTCGCTGACAGTCGGCGCAATGAGGTGAGAGTTTCTTCCACGCGTTCCAGCAGTTCGCGTTCGGCGGGTGAGCCTTGTTGCTGCGTCAACTCGGCGAAGTTCAACCCGCCATCGCTGATGCCCACGATGCGTTCGCGAAGTCTGTCGAGCGCTTCGAGGCGTTGACCCGGCGACACGATCTCGGTGTCCGCAATCGTGTCCGAAGTGCGCGCGAGCAGATAGGCGAGGGAGATTTGCGGACGGATGGCGCGCGGCAGCACGCGCAACGTGAGATAGAACGAGCGGGAGTTGCGCTTGAGCAGTTCGTTGGTGCTGACTTGCGACATGGATTAACTCGCCTTGCTCTGAACGCGCTTGGTGAATGCGCCGGTGCGGATGATGGCGCGTTTGTGAACGCCGCGCGCGATCAACTCCTGCGAGTCGCGCGCTTCAATCTGAAAATCCACATAGCGACCCGAAGCTCCGATGACGCGCGTCGTGACGGTGACTTGCACGCCGAGTGGTGTGGGTGCGAGATGGCGCAGTTCGATCTCCACACCCACGCTGCGTTCGTCCTGTTCGAGGAACGGAGCGATGGCTTCGCGCGCGGTGCGTTCCATGAACGCGATCAAGTTGGGCGTGCTCAACACAGCGGGCATCCCGTCACTGGCGAAAGTGATCGCGTGTTCCTGCGAAACGATGAAGCGATGGTCGCCTGTGGTGCCGATCTTGGGTGCGGATTTCATGCCGATGGCGAAATCATAAATAATGCAGACAAATTAGAAAGCTTGGAGAGAGGGCATCTGCGGTGGGCGCATCTTGACCCCGGAGCGCGGGTGTGTCGAAGACCAGCCGCAGCCACTTCAAAAAGCCCGGCCATTGGTTTTGCTGATGACTCCTGTGTTTTCCATCCTGCTGCGGCTGGTCGAGGACGACACAGCCGCGCTCCGGAGGCAGTATCAACATGCGCCCATCTGCGGTTGATGGCTGTATATTTTCTCGCTTTGGGATGGGAGGATTTATACTTTCCGCAAACCAATTTGCATTTGTTTAGCCATGACATTGTTTGCTCCGAGAAAGAAATCCTTCCACGATCCGATGGCAACTCTTCTTGTCTGGGCGGCGATACTTTTTGAGGTTATCGCATCGTCAGCCAAGGCTGACTCCTTCCCGTTGCGTGCCGCCGGCAATGCCGCGCCGGGATTTGTTTCATTGTCGCCCGCACAGGTTGGCATCGCGTTTTCCAACATCGTCTCCAAGCAGACCCGTTCGCTTTACACGCTGATCCCGACGGGCATCGCGGCGGGTGACGTGGATGGCGACGGACTGACCGATCTTTATTTTTGTTCGAGCGACGGCACAAATGTCCTCTATCGCAATCTGGGCAACTGGAAGTTTGAAGACATCACGACCCGCGCCGGGGTGTCGTGTCCGGGGCAAAATTCCATCGCAGCGACACTCGCAGACATGAACGGCGATGGCGCGCTGGATTTGATCGTGACGGCGCGCGGCGGGCCGAATCGTTTGTTCTTCAATGACACCAGGGGGAAATTCACCGAAGACCTGAAGTTTCCCGGACGCGAATCAAAGCTCGCCAGCACATCCATCGCTGTGGCGGACGTGGACGGTGACGGCGCGCTGGACATCTACATCTGTAATTATCGCAGCCGCTCGTATCTCGACGATAACATCGAAGTCGGCCCGGAACTGACTGCGGAGTGGCAGCGCGTTCGAGATGGCAAGGGGCTTTCGCCAAAGTTCAAGGATCAGTTCTATGCTCAAGGCACTGGACTTTATGAAAAGGGCGAGCCGGATGTGCTGCTGTTGAATGATGGTCGCGGCGGGTTCAAGGTCGCGGACGATTCCCATTTCACTATGCCGCCGGGTTCGTTGCCGCCGGGGCCGCTGGATGGTTCGGGACTGGCGGTGCAGATGCGCGACTTCAATGGCGACGGCTCGCCGGATATTTACGTGTGCAATGACTTTCACACGCCGGATCGGTTCTGGTGGAACGACGGCAAGGGACGATTCACGCTCGCGCCGATGGAGACGCTGCGGCATCAAAGTTTCGGTTCGATGGCGGTGGATGGCGCGGATATTGATCACGATGGAGACTTGGATTTCTTCGTGGGCGACATGTTGAGCCGCGACTACTCACGTCGCCAACGTCAACGCGGCATCGCGTCGCCCGGCACGCCGCAGACGGACAACTTCGGGGCGATCCCGCAATACACACAGAACACGTTTTTCCTGAATCGCGGCGATAACACGTTCGCGGAGATCGGGGCGTTCTCCGGTCTTGCCGCGAGCGAGTGGACTTGGGGCGCGAACTTTCTCGATATTGATTTTGACGGCTATCCCGACCTGTTGATCTCGTGCGGCAACTTGCAGGATTACATGGATGCGGATGCGATGTTCTCGCGCGCGAAGACGATGCAAAAGATGGATGAGATGGAGGAGTTCCGCCGCAACCTGCCGATCTTGAAAGTGCGCTGCCAGTTGTTCCGCAACAAAGGTGATCTGAAATTCGAGGAAGTCGGCGAGGCGTATGGCATCCGCGAGGAACGTCCGCACGGCGGAATGATTGTGAGTGATCTGGACAACGACGGCGACGCGGATGTGGTGGTGAGTAACGCGGATGGTGCGCCGGAGATTTATCGGAACGACAACTCCGCGCCGCGCATCGCGGTGAGACTGCAAGGTCGCGCGCCGAACACGGCGGGCGTGGGCGCGAAGGTGAGATTGATCGGCAAGAAAACGCAGGAGCAGGAGGTGATTTCCGGCGGACGCTACGGTTCAGGCAACGACACCACACTGGCGTTTGCCGCGCGGGCTGATTGGTCGCCTTACAAATTACAAGTGACGTGGCGCGATGGGCGCGTGACGGAAGTGGCGGGAGTCGAGGCGAACAAACTTTACGTCATCACGGAGACAAACACGGTGGTCGTGCCAAAGAAGATGATTCAAAAGATTGCGCCACTCTTCGAGGACGCGAGCGCGAAATTGAACCACACGAACCGCGAGAATGTGTTCAATGATTTCGAGGCGCAGCCGCTATTGCCGAATCGGATGAGTCGGATCGGGCCGGGCGTGAGTTGGTTTGATCTGGATGGCGATGGCGCGGACGATCTGATCGTCGGGACTGCGCGCGGCGGCGCGATTGGGATTTTCAAGAACTCAGGGACGGGACGATTCAGCGAATTCAATTCCGAGGACACGAAAATCGGATCGCGACTCGACCTGACCAGCGTGGTGGGTTACGGCAGCAAGCAAACGGGCGCGTCACTCGTCATGGGCGTGTCGTCGTGGGAAGACCCGTCGCTTAAGGACGCGGCGCAGTTCGTGAGTTTGACGAAGTCGAACACCTGGTCGTCCGGCCCGCAGATCAAGCGCGGCAACAACGCGACCGGGCCGGTGGCGATGGCGGACTTGGACGGCGATGGGAATCTGGATGTGTTCATCGGTGGACGCGCGCGGTTTGGTCGTTATCCGGAGGCGGCGGACTCGATGTTGGTTCTGCGCGGCGATCAGGGTCAGCTCACAGAAGCGGGCGGCGTGGCGGCTGCCGCGCTCAAGAATCTGGGCATGGTCACGTCGGCGGTGTTCGCCGATGTGAACGGCGACGGCAGCCAGGACTTGATCGCGGGCTGCGAATGGGGCGCGGTTCAACTTCTCATCAACACTCCGCGCGGATTCACCAATGCGACGGCGGCATGGGGCTTGGATAAATTAACGGGCTGGTGGAACGGCGTGGCGGTCGGAGATTTTGACGGCGACGGGCGCGTGGATTTTGTGGCGTCGAACTGGGGACAGAACAGCAAATACGAGGAGAGTTATGACGCGCAACGTCCGCTGCGGATTTACCACGGCGACTTCAATGAGATGAACCGCGTGGAGATCATCGAGGCGCACATTGATCCGTACACGCGCAAGCTCGTTCCTGAACGCGATCTCACGTCGAGCGCAGCGGCGGTGCCTTACATCCGGGGCAACACGCCGACGTTCCAAGCGTTTGGAGACGCCGACCTCGAAGCTGTCTATGGCGAGAAAATCAAGACGGCCTCGGTGGTGGAAGCGCGGGAGTTGCGCTCGATGGTATTTCTGAATCGTGGAGAAAAGTTTGAAGCCAGGCCGTTGCCGGTGGAGGCGCAATGGACGACGGCGTTTGGCGTCAACGTGGCGGACTTCGATGGCGACGGGAACGATGATGTGTTTTTGGCTCAGAATTATTTTTCGACGCAGCCGGAGACGATACGCAACGATGCGGGGCGCGGGCTGCTCTTGCTCGGCGACGGAAGGGGAAACTTTCGTGCGACGCGAGGCGAGGAATCCGGCATCAAGATTTATGGCGAGCAACGCGGCAGCGCAGTGGCGGATTACGACGGAGACGGGCGTGTGGACTTGGTGGTGGTGCAGTCGAACGACGAAACGAAGTTGCTGCACAATCTGAAAGCGAAGCCGGGACTGCGCGTGAAACTGGAAGGCGGGCCGGGGAATCCACAGTGCGTGGGCGCCGTGATTCGCGCGAAAACTTCCGCCGGGCTTGGCCGCGCGCAGGTGGTGACGTCGGGGTCGGGTTACTTGTCGCAAAACTCCGCGACGTTGGTTGTCACGAGCGGGTCACCCATCATCGCGTTGCAAGTCCGATGGCCGGACGGTGTGACCACGGAGCAGCCCGTTGCAGCGGATGCAAAGTCTGTGACGCTTCAACAACAGAACAAAACGCGCTAAGAAATTGTGAGGCTGTTCAAAACTTTTTTGGTAGGTAGGGCGCGTCACTCCGTGCGCGCCGGACTTGGCGAGTCAACCGAC
>JANNAO010000527.1:0-4692 GCA_031384405.1 Verrucomicrobiota bacterium
CTGTCCCACTACCGAGGCACGCACGGAGTGACGCGCCCTACCGACTGTACCAGAAACATCTGGCTTGGTTGAATCAAGCTGGTCGTGTAAGAGTTGGCTTGAACTAACTGACACCATGATCGAGTCCATCGAATTCAAGAACTTCAAAGTCCTGCGGAACGCCACGCTTCCGCTGGGAAAGTTCACGCTGATCGTTGGGCCGAATGGGAGCGGGAAGAGTACGGTGTTCAAGGCGATTGAGGCGTTGGCGGATCGTTCTTCGCCGCCCTACGACACGGTCGTCAGCGCGGGATCACCTGACATGGCCGTGGCCTCTGTGAAAGCATTTTGGGCAAATACAGGCAATTCACTTTCGGCGCATCGAGAATGGGGTCGTATTGGGATTCATCCTAATACGCGATTTGAAGCACATCGTCAGGAAGTTCAAGAGTTACAAGGCGTCTTGTTGAACACATTGCGGGACGCACGCCAGTATTCGTTGAACCCACAGGCTATAGCTGAAGAAGTCTATCTCGACCGACATGTAGAAATGGATTCACACGGAAAGAACCTCCCAGTCATTTTAGATCGCTTACGCGACACAGCACCTGAACGGTTCGAGGCGCTGAATGATGAGTTAGGCAAGTGGCTGCCAGAGTTTGACCGCCTGTTATTTGAAACGCCGAATCAAGGAACTCGCGCCCTCCTTCTCCGAACCCGTTCGGGCGGACACGCCATCAAAGCCGCTGACCTCTCCGAAGGCACTCTCATCGCACTCGCGATTCTGACGCTGGCGTATCTGCCGAAGCCGCCGCCGCTGGTTTGTTTTGAAGAACCGGATCATGGCCTTCACCCGCGTTTGCTGCGCGATGTGCGGGATGCAATCTATCGCCTCGCGTATCCAGAAAGTTTCGGCGAGAAGCGCGACCCGGTGCAGGTCATCGCCACCACGCACAATCCCTACTTCCTCGATCTGTTCCGTGAACACCCGGAGGAAATTGTCATCGCTGAGAAAAACGGTTTGGAAGCCACATTCTCCCGGCTCGTGGATCGCACCGACCTGACGGAGATTTTGGGCGAAGCGAACCTCGGCGAAGTCTGGTACAGCGGCGTGCTGGGCGGCGTGCCAGCGGGCACATGAAAGTCGCCATCCTCTCGGAATCTCCTGCGGACGAAGCGGCGATTCGCATTCTGGCTGACGCGGTTCTCGGAATCAAAACCTTCCCGGTCTCACACGTTGGACTTCGCGAACGTGGCTGGCCTTCCGTGCGAAGCGTTTTCCCAACCGTTCTCAAGCAACTGCATTATCACGGCGATGCCGAGGGTTTGATGTTCGTGGTGGATTCCAACGGCGCAGTCGTTCATCAGCCGAGCCACGAACTGCCCGGCAAGTTTGAACCCCGCTGCCGCTTATGCGAGTTACGACGCATCCGGGATGAAGTTATTTCCCAACTGCGCCCCGTCGCGGGCAAAGCGACATTGAAAACCGCCATCGGTCTCGCCGTGCCCGCCATTGAAGCGTGGTTGCTCTGCGGAACGGATGCTCATGTGAATGAAGCCGCGTGGATAACAGGTCAGAGCAATAATTCCTTTCCCTACACGACGCTCGGTCTGAAGAAACAACTCTACGGCACGGAACGACCATCCCTTGGATCGGAAACACAACAGATGATCCAGAGCGCGACGCAACTGGCGACAAACCTCGCTCAGTTGAAAAAAGCATTTCCGTCAGGGTTCGGTGCGTTCGTAAGCGATTTGAAACACTGGCAACAACCGGACTGATTCCCGATGTTCGGGCTTTGGTTCAATCCTCAGAATACCGCCCGCGCCGCGAAGATTTCTTGGCCGCGTGACGCGACTTGTCCGCCAGCATCCGCTCCTTCGCGCCTTTGGATCGCTTGCGTTTCGAGCGGCGCAACTTCTCCACGCGATCCCGCTCTTCTTTGATCTTCGCCTGACGCTGCGCTTCGATCTTGTCCAGCAAGAGATGCCGCGCCATGAAACGATTCAAACCCTGCTGCCGCGTCGTCTGACACTTCACCTGAATCCCCGTCGGGCGATGGAGCAGCATCACGCAGGTGGAAACCTTGTTCACGTTTTGTCCGCCATGCCCGCCGGAACGCACGAACGATTCATCAATGTCCGCCTCCCGCACGCCCAGCGTGACCATGCGTTGTGCGAGTTGAGATTCTTTTTCGATGCTGACCGGAAACGCGCTCATACCCAAGCCTAGTTGCCCGACCTGGCCTCTGCAATCCGTCAGTCACGCGCCGTCGCGAGCAACCGTTCTCACGACTTGATATCTCGCGACTGAAACACCATCCAGCCGATGATGAAAACCGTCAGGCTCACCGCCACCAAGATTATCTCCGACTGAATGATCTGCGGCCACGGCACGGGATTGCGGAAGACCAGCAACCAGCTTCGGAAGTGATGCGTGATGAACCAATCGTCGTAGCGATCAAAGAACGGGATGCCCTCCATCACCACGTTCACAAACAGATAGGACAGAGCAAGGATCGTTGCCGCCGCCGGCTTCATATTGAAACACGAAAACATGAACGCCACGGACAACATCACGCTCGCGTTGATCGCCAGAAACAGATGCGACATCACAAACCGCAACAAGCCTTCGTCCGAACCCAGAATACTGAACGCCTGTCCCGGCGCGAAGACGAACATCCCGCCCCACGGAAACAACAACCGCGCAAACCCCAACGCCACCACACCCAGTGTCAGCACCAGCACCGCCGAGAAAATCACGCCCGCGCACCACTTCACAAACAGCAGTCGAAACCGCGAGATCGGTCGCGACAGGATCATCCGCAGCGTGCCGTCCTCGGCTTCTTTCGCCACCAAGTCGCCACCCACGAGCGTCGTGTAGAGCGGCATCAGCAGGATGATCTGCGGCATCAACATCACCACCGACACCGTGAGTGCCGAGATGAATTCCGCCGCGAGATAACCGTTACCCGACAGCATCCGCTCAAAGTCGCTTTGCCAGCGCGTGAATCGAAACGCCAGCAACATCGCCGTCTGCGCCAGCAGAAACGCGCCAAAGCCGATGTAGGTGCGTTTCTTGCCGAAGAGTTTCCAGAGTTCGTTTTTAAGTTGGGCAAAGAACATGATTCAAGTTTTCAACGTCGTGACTGGCGGCGGCTTCACGAGACTGAGATAAAAATCCTCCACCGTCTGTTCATGCTGCCAGAGTCCGTCCAGCGCGATGCCTCCTGCTACCAACGTCCGCGCCACATCCGCAGTTGAACTTCCCTCCGCCAGCGTGATGAATTTTTCATCCGCCGTACCGGTGATCAAACCGCGCTGAAGCAGCAACGTCGTGGCGGCGGCAAAATCCAGCGTCTTGAGAGTGACGCGCCCGCGACCCGCCCGCACGTCGGCCACGTTTCCCTCGAACACTTTCCGTCCCTGTTGCAACACCGCGATGCGCGTGCAGAGTTGTTCCACCTCGTTGAGCAGATGCGACGACAGCAAGATCGTCAGCCCCAGTTCGCGATGCAGACGCAGGATCGTGTTCCGCATCTCGTGAATGCCTTCGGGGTCGAGTCCGTCGCTTGGCTCGTCCAGAATCAACAACTCGGGCTTGGGCAACAGAGCTTGCGCCAACGCCAACCGCGATCTCATCCCGTGCGAATACGTGCGAACCTTCGACATCTCGCGCCCGGTCAACCCGACCCACTCCACCACTTCGCGAATGCGCTCCCGCGATGTCGGCGCAGTGTAGCTGCTGAGGATTTCTAGATTGCGCCAGCCGCTGAGGTAATCGTAAAACACTGGTGCTTCAAAAATCGCGCCTACATTTTTCAACGCCAGCGCGCGATGGCTCGTCACGTCGTGCCCGCAAACTTTCACCTCACCGCTCGTGGGCCAGACCTGACCAAGCATCATGCCGATGGCCGTGCTCTTGCCCGCGCCGTTGTGACCGAGCAATCCGAAAATTTCTCCACGCGGCACCGAGAGCGTGAGATTATCCACGGCGAGTCGCGCCCCGAATTTCTTGGTGACTTGAGTGATTGAAATCATTTCTGCAACGTCCCTTCAATCGCGAGCAGGTTCTTGATGTGCCCGTCCGCGTAAAGATAATTGACCGCCTTCCCCTGCCCGCGCGCTTTGTGAAAATCTTCCTTGTCGAAAAACACCGGGATCGCGTGAGCGTCGAAACTCATACCGAGAACTTTGAGACTGTCGGCTCGCTGACTGTTGAGAAGGCTGTTCCACGAATAGCTCGATCCCGTCTGCGCGAACAAGTCCTCCCGATCCGACGGACAACGCAGTACGTTTGTGTTGCCCAATTCACCCGCCAGCACCTTGTCAGGACTCGCGAGAGAGTTTGTCGCAGGTTGATTTGTTCCAATCCCGGCGATTTTATCCCGCATCACAGGCAGTCGTTGATCGTTTGAATCCACGTAAAGCTGAAGCGCCACGCCCACCTGCCGCAAATTGCTCAAGCACGCCGTCGCGCGCGCCGTCTCTTTCGCCCGGCCAAATGTCGGCAACAACAGCCCCGCCAGAATCGCGATGATCGCAATGACCACGAGCAGTTCGATCAGCGTGAAAGCCATCTCGCTGTCGAGGGACAAAGGTCGAGGGTCGAGGGCTGGAAAAACGCGGGCGCTCGACCCACGAACGTTGTACCGCGACAGCGAGATGGGTTTAAAGCAGTTCGAACTGAACGGGGTGATTGCGATCATCGCG
>JANNAO010000399.1:0-7346 GCA_031384405.1 Verrucomicrobiota bacterium
GTAACACGACCGTCAGCAACGGCATCTTGGCCTACACCACGGTAACGGCCATCAGCCCGAACAGCATCATCCGCCTGAACACGAGCGCGGGAAACTTGGGGCTGAGTTACGCTGGCACCGCGAATGTGCATGGGCTTTACATCAACGGGGTCTCGCAACCGAACGGAGTCTATGGATCCGCTACGGCTCCCATCATTGGCACGGGCTTCATCCGCGTCGTCGGAAATCTTGTGGCATCGCAGTCCGGCAACGTCATCACGTTCAGTTGGGACAAGCCCAACTCCAAGCTGCAAGCTCAGACCAATTCGGCAAGCGTCGGCATCACCGGCACTTGGTTTGATTATCCCGGTGGCGGCACCAGCCCGGTGGCCGTGACGATCAGTCCGGCAAACCCCACGGTGTTCTACCGTTTGGCCCCGTTGCCTTGAAGTCTTAAACAGTGGCGGGGAGTGGCGTGATCCGGCACTCCCCGCCTTCAACAAGTGAGATTTTCACGATTGATGTCCGAGAAGACCGTTTTAATAAAGTTCATTCCTTAAAACAATTTTGTAAGAACCGAACCGCTCTATGAACAGAAACAGTTTCAAAAGACTTGCCCGCACCGACGGTTTCACTCTGATTGAACTGCTGGTGGTGATCGCCATCATCGCAATTCTCGCGGCCATGCTATTGCCTGCTTTGGCCAAGGCCAAATTAAAGACCCAGGGCATCGTCTGCATGAACAACGCCCGACAAATGATGCTGGCTGCGAAAATGTATCCCGATGATAACGGCGACCTGCTGCTGTCTGCCGGAGGTTCTCTCACGCCAAATCGAACGAGATGGGTTGAGGGCAATTTGGATTTCGACGGCTTTAATGCCAGCAACTACGACGTTAAACAAGACCTCGCCAAAAGCCCGCTTTCAAAATACCTCGCCAACAATTTTGCCGTTTGGAAATGTCCGGCGGATCAGGCCACCACCATCAGAGCTGGAGTGAGAACCCCCCGCGTGCGCAGCATCTCTATGAGCCAGGCCTTTGGCACTGGAAGCTGGCTGCCAAATTCGACTTATCGGGTTTTCGGGAAAGGTGCGGATGTCGTGCAGCCCGTCAAAACCTTTGTATTCGTAGATGAACACCCGGACAGCATCAACGACGGTGACTTTGCCGTGCAAATGGCGAACCCGACTGACGCCACTGCGAAGATTATTGATTTCCCGGCGAGCTACCACAACGGCGCGTGTGGCTTTACATTCTTCGATGGTCACGCAGAAATCCACAAGTGGGTCGGATCAAAAATCAAAGCAAAGGTTCAATACAACAATGCACTCAACCTCAATGTGGATGCAGGCGATTCCGTGGAGGATGTCAAATGGATGTCGAGCGTCACGACTCAACTTAAATAAAGTCTCAAGTTTTGCAGAGAGGTTGATAGGGTCGGCGGTAAGCGGCACGGCGCGAGCAAACACAGTGGCAATCATAGTGCTGACGAGGAAAAATTATCCATGCGAAAAACAAGCCTCTTGCTGCTGACAGCGTTGACATTGTTCAGTGTGGTGGCGACTGCGGGCGAAGATGTGAAACATCTGCACGTCAAAGAAGCGTCCCCACCCAGTGCCGCACCGCTGAACACGCTGACGGAATCGGAGAAGGCTGATGGCTGGCGGCTTCTTTGGGATGGTAAAACCACTGACGGTTGGCGCGGCGCGCGGGCGGACACTTTTCCGACCAAAGGCTGGAAAATAGCCGATGGCGTGCTGATCGAGCATGGCAGCAGTGATGACGCGGACACGGACGGAGGCGACATCGTTACGCGTGAACGATTCTCTAGTTTTGAACTCGTGGCCGACTTCAAGATCACGCCCGGCGCGAACAGCGGGATCAAGTATTTCGTCCAGTCGAACCTCGGACAGAACAGTCAGCCCGATGCACGTCCGACGACTGGTTACGAGTTCCAGATTCTCGATGACGAGCTTCATCCCGATGCCAAACTGGGACGCAACGGAAACCGCAAACTTGGCTCGCTCTACGATCTGCTGCCGGCGTCCACCGACAAGAAACCCAATGCCATCGGGAAATGGAACACAGCGCGCATTGTCGTCCGTGGGAGTCACGTCGAACACTGGCTCAACGGGCAGCAGGTGCTGGCTTACGATCGTGACTCGGCGGTGTTTCGCGCCAGTTTAGATCAGAGCAAATTCAAAAACATCGCCGGCTTCAGCACATGGCCGGACGGGCACATCCTGCTGCAAGACCACGGCGATCAGGTGTGTTATCGCAACCTCAAGCTACGCGTGCTGGCACGAACTGACCTGAACAACAATCGCGGTCTACGAGCTGACATGAAATGAGTCTGAACTTGGTCGTGCTCGTCCTGCTCTGCGGCAGCGTTGTCGCTGCTTCAAGTGTGGAAATGCTTCAGTCGAGATATCACGAACCATATCCGGTGGCGGCCTCCAAGAAGGGATTGCAGGTTGAGATCGTGGACGACGCGCTGGCGTTGGGCATCAAACACGCCGCGCTGAATCTGAACTTGACCCAAATCTTCGCTCGCGAGGCCACTGCGCAAACCGTGAGCTATGCCTTCGAAGGGGAGGAATTCCATTTCCGCCGCGATTACATCGAGAGCATCGAGGCCCGGTTGAAGCCGCTCTCCGACGCGGGCGTACTCGTCAACATGATCGTGCTGGCTTATGCCTCGGGCAATGCGGACGTGGATCGCGTGCTGTTGCATCCCAATTACGCGACAAATGCACCAAATCATCTGGGTGCCTTCAACACCGTCACACCCGATGGCAGGCGCTGGCTTAGTGCCTGCCTAGAATTCCTCGCGGAACGATGGTCGCGTCCCGACCAGAAACACGGCCGCGTGGTGGGCTACATCGTCGGTAACGAAGTCAACTCGCATTGGTGGTGGAGCAACATGGGGCGCGCTACCCTGAAAGAATTTGCGGACGATTATTTAAGCACGGTGCGACTTGTGCATACCGCGATTCGTAAACAATCGTCTTGGGCGCGGGTCTATCTTTCGCTCGAACACCACTGGAACATCCGCTACGAAGCAGGCGATGATCGGCAGGCCTTTCCCGCGCACGCCTTCCTCGACTATTTTTCAAAACGCGCAAAAGATCAGGGGGACTTTGACTGGCATCTGGCCTTTCATCCTTATCCAGAGGACCTGTTCAAACCGGATTTCTGGAATGACAAGACGGCCACCGCCGACGCTGACACGCCCCGCATCACTTTCAAGAATTTGGAGATACTCACCGCCTACCTTCGGCAACCGGAACTGCTTTATGCCGGACAACCGCGCCGTGTCATTTTGAGTGAACAGGGATTCCACACTCCGGAAGGACCGGAGGGTGAAACCCTTCAGGCGGCGGCTTATTGTTTGGCGTATAAAAAGGTTGAGAGGATGACAGGTATTGATGCGTTCATTCTGCATCGTCATGTGGACAACGATGGTGAAGGTGGCTTGCTCCTCGGCCTGCGCCGAAACCAACCGTCCAGCGACGAGGCGCGACCGAGGAAAAAAATCTATGACTGTTTCCGCGCCGCCGATACGCCGCAATGGTGCAGTGTGTTCAACTCCGTCATGCAGTCGAATGTCTGGACCGTTGCGGATAAATTCATTGTCTTTAATATTTCTTCGACCGCGCCGGCGGAAGTCTTCGAGCAGGTGGCGCAGGAGTTCAAGCCTGCAAAGAATGCTTCCATTCGTGTCGGCATTGGCGTGGTGTTTTCCTATTTGCGTTATCCGCCAGCGAAAGTGCGCGCGGATATGGAGGAATTCCTGCGCCTGTCTGCTCAACATGAGATTCCCATTGTCATACAGCTCGACGGCGAACAGTGGTGGGACGCGCGCCCTGAACTTTGGAATTGGTGGGACTCCACCAAACCCGGGTTTAATCCGTCGAACCGGTTCAATGTGGAATGGAGTGGTTGGCAGCCGGAGGACGCGGTGCGCATCGCCTGGCGAAATTGGGGACAGATCATCCGCGTGCTGCCGCCGCCCAACCTGATGAGCCCCGCATATCGCACCGCATGTCACGCTGAAATGAAACGGCTTGTGCCGGTGATTCTGGATTGGTGGCATGCACTCCCTGTGGACAAACGTTACTTGTTGGTTGGCCTCAAGGTCGGTTGGGAAAGTTCCATCGGCGTCAACGCTTGGTATTATCCCGAGGGCAACAAACTCGCCGATCAACCGGCCTCCAATGATCCGACCAATGGCGTGAAAGGCAGTTTGGTGCCCGCGCGGGGCGTGGCACAGATCGGGTACGCGGCGGTCCAGACGGCGGGGATTCGACATGCCGGAGAGATTACCGAGGCGGATCTGGCTGAAGTTGTTCGCCGCCATCTTGCGGATCTCAGCCAGGTAGCGGCAGGTCTGGGAGTGCCGCGCGAGCAGATTTTTACACACGTTGGCGGGTGGAAAGAGAACGAGCTGCTCTATGACGCGGCGGTCAATCCGTTCAGTTGCCCCGGCTGGAGTTTCTATCGTCACGCCAACGAACCGCGCAAGGACGGTGGCGTGCAGGCCGCATTATCACGCTCCGATGCGCCGTACTGGGCGGCGGTGGAGTGGCTGTATCGCGGCAAGAACGAACAGGAGCCATGGCGAGTGGCTTTGGAAAATGTGCTCGCGGATCCGCGATGCCGCTTTCTTTGCCTCTACAATTGGGAAAATGTTCGGAACAATCCCATAGCGAAGAACGCTGTGCGGCAAGTGCTGGTGCGATCCCTGCCTAAGCTCAACGAGAAACGCTGAAGCTGGCGCACCGGAAACCAAACTGGCGTTCCTTGAATCTTGCTTAGGTTTTTCACCCGACTAAACTACTGGTATGATCAACCTCATTTCTACCCGAATGTTTCGGTGGTGGATCACATGCTTGCTCCTCCTGCTCCTTCCGCTTCCGCTGGCCGCTGTCACGAATTCAGCCTGGTTCTTCCACGCCTGGCAGTCGGAGGATGGCCTGCCCGAGTTCACCATCGTGGGGCTGGCGCAAACACCCGATGGCTACTTGTGGGTGGCCACGCATGGCTCGTTGTCGCGTTTTGATGGCGTGCGTTTTCAGGAATTTGCCCCCGTGAAACCAGCCGGGCCGACGACCGATCAAATCCGCGCCATGGTGGCGGATCGTCGCGGCCGTCTGTGGCTAGTCAAGGATGCCGGAACCGTCGTCTGCGTGGAAGCTGGCATGGTCACGAATGTCATTCACTTGAAGGACGCGTTGCCAGCAGGAATTAACTGGACCCTGACTGAGGATGCACAAGGTGACATCTGGCTGAGTGACAGCACGGGAAGGGTATTCCGGATCCAAGA
Source organism: Verrucomicrobiota bacterium (assembly GCA_031384405.1). Taxonomy (GTDB): domain Bacteria; phylum Verrucomicrobiota; class Verrucomicrobiia; order Limisphaerales; family JADLHS01; genus JADLHS01. Next base: position 5,307 of record JANNAO010000399.1, read on the forward strand.
CGGAGAATCGCAACTGTTTGGCGTGACGGAAGGGTTGGCGGGACAAGGAGGTTGTTGGCTGACCACGGACACCAATGGACGTCTTTGGTTTTCTCAAGCTGGCAAGGTGGGAGTGTTCCGTGATGGCCGTTTTGTGACGTTGTTCACTTTGAGGCAGCCAACTTCGCGCCTTGCGGCGGCGCGGCATGGCGGGGTCTGGCTTTTTTCTGGCTGGAAATTATTTCACTGCCAGGAGGGTGGTGAATTGGAGGAGATGGCCGAGTTGAAACTCGAACCCGGCGTCGCGGTCGGCGTCAACACCTTGTATGAGGATCAATCTCGCAGTGTCTGGATTGGCACTTCATCAAGCGGCCTCTTTCGATTTGATTCCCAAGGCATCAAAAGCGTGGAAACGTCCCATCCCAATATCATCAATATTCTGGAGGACTCGGAAGGCAATCTCTGGGTGGGCACGCGCGGCGGCGGCCTCAACCGTTTGAGTCCGCAGGCCGTGCAGCTTATCGGTCCGGCCTCCGGCCTGCCTTTCGCCGCCGTCCAATCCGCATGCGAAGATGCGGCAGGGAACATCTGGGTGGTGGGGCAATATGGAGCGTTGGCGTGCCGGAGCCGCGGCGTGTGGAGTCTGATTACGAGCAACGCAGGCTGGAGTGGCGGCTCTGTCATCTGCGTGGCTGAACTCGATGGCGTGGTTCTCATCGGCTCGCGCGAGCATGGAGTTTTCCGCCAGCAGGATGGTGCGTTTGTTCCTCTGGCCATCAATCAACAATTGACGAATCGTTTCATCCGCTCGCTTTATGTCAGCCCGAAACAAGAGCTGTGGATTGCCGTCCATGGCGGCGTGGCGCGTCATCGTTTGCTGGACGGTAGCCTGACATATTTCCCCCTGCCTCCCGGCGTCACGGATGTCCGCACCATGGTGGAAGACGCGCACGGCGATTTGTGGATGGGAACAACTTCGGACGGCCTGCTGCTGCGCGTTCACGGGGACAACCTGATAAATGAGACCACCAACATCATGCGCGGCCCGCAACACATCCGGTGTTTGCAGGTGACCAGCGATGGCAGTCTGTGGCTTGGTTTTGTTGGACAAGGACTGGGCTGGTTGAAAAACGGCAACTATTTTCAGTTCCATGCAAGTCACGGTTTGCGGGACGAATACATTTCACAAATTCTGCCGGATGACCACGGACGGCTCTGGCTCGCCGGCAACCGGGGAATTTTTCAAGTGCCCCGGTCGGAATTGGAGGCTGTCGCGGAGGGGCGACCGACAATGCTACGATCCGTGGTCTTCGGGCGTGGAGAAGGCGTGCCCAACTTGAAAGCGACATTTGGCGTCTCGCCCGCTGCTTCCCGCACCCGGGATGGCCGCCTGCTGATGTCCATGCTGACGGGTTTGGCGATCATTGATCCCGCTGTCCTCCGTGAGAACCCAACGCCGCCGCCGGTCTTCATTGAGCAGTTGAAGGTTAATGGCCGGGTGACTGCCGCCTATGATATCAGCGGTCAACCGGACTCCGGCCAGATTCCGGCACTGGTCAACTTGCGCACACTGCCAGCCCCGCTGCGTCTTGATCCGGGAGTCAACGAACTGGATTTTAAGTTCACAGCGTTGAGCCTGGCCGCGCCGGAGAATGTCACGTTCCGTTACCAACTTGAAGGCGTTGATCATGACTGGGTGGAAGCGGGTACCGTGCGCGTCGCGCGTTACCCGCACATTCCGCCGGGGGACTACCGCTTCCGGGTCACCGCCTGCACCCATGATGGAATTTGGAACGAGGTTGGCTCCTCACTCGCGTTCACGGTCAAGCCGCACTTTTGGGAGACGACTTGGTTCCGCGCCACAGCAGCCATGTCCGCCGCAGTTCTCTTGGGTGGCGGAGTGTTGATGGTGTCGCGCCGTCGTTATCAGCGCAAGTTGGAGCGGCTGCAACAACAACAGGCCATGGAGCGCGAACGGACGCGCATTGCACAAGACCTGCATGACGACTTGGGCGCGGGACTCGTCGAGATCAACTTCGGCAGCGAGCTGGCGCAAGACCC